>NZ_CEVIVC010000028.1:26095-34732 GCF_982290645.1 Protofrankia sp. CiP1_Cm_nod4 | reverse complement strand
TGCCACGGCTGCTCCGGTTGGCCCGGCTGCTCCGGCTGCCGCGGCCAGCATGGCCGCGGCGTATCCGAGGAGCCAGCGAGCCGACGCCACGCCGGCCACCGTGGCGTCCCGTCGCCGGGCCGGCCCGCGGCCCGCCTCGGACCGACCGAGCGCCGCCGCCCGACGCCGCGCCCGCATCACGGGCGCCGCGATGGCCAAGGCGCTGATGGTGGTCGGGGACAACTCCGTGGTCACCGCGTCCGTCCCCGCTGACTCCTTCTCCACGGCCGTGCCTCCGGTGGGCCCTGCCACGAACATGATGACGTCGCCTTCCGTTCCGCGATCCGGTGCTGCCCCGGCCGCGGACACCTCGTCCGTGCCTGGTGCGGGGGCAGCCGGAAGCGCACAGCCCGAATTCCCCGAAAGCGCTCAGCCCGAAAGCGCTCAGCCCGGAAACGCCCGCTCCGCAACCGAGCAGCCGCCCAGGAGCGACCAGACCGGGGGCGCACCGGGCACGACGACCACCTCGGACGCGGCGGTCGTCCAGGACCGGGTCATTCCGGTGATCGGGAGCCAGCCGGGCGGAACCGTGCCGGGCGGAACCGTGCCGGGCGGGAGCGTGCGGGCTGGGGCGGCGCCGGCGGACGGGAGCGGGCCGGCTTCCGCGGGGAACAGCCAGGCCTGGCCTGCCTCCCCGCAGCGGCTGGTCGCCGAGGCGGCCGGGCAGGTCGTCGTCACGCTTGCCCGGGCCATCCGACGTGACCCGCAGACCCTTGCCGCCGCCCGGGACCGGATCGTCCGCATCCTTGTCGCCGGCTCGTGGAACGCGGCGGAACTGGCCATGCACCTGGTGGACACCATGGGTGCCGGCGCCGGAGCCGGCCGGGTGGACGATCCCGTCGATCATGTGTTGCGACGGCTGGACCATCTGCCGGCGTCGTCCGCGGAATGCCTGTGCCGGTCGTGCCGGTCGTGGGCCCCGGCACCTGCCGCCACTGATCATCGTGCCGGCCCGGCCACCGCGGCCGCGCCGGCGGCGGCCCCGTCGCCCGTGGCGGTACCACTGCGGGTCCCGTCCGGCCTGCCGGAACTTGCCGCGATAGAGCAGGCGGCGGCCGCCGGAGCCGCGCAGGCTCGCGCCCGTCCACCTCGCGCCACCGGTGCTGCCTGAGCGCCGGTCATGTTACCGTACGTATCCGTCATGACCGGCGGCGCGCGTCGATGGCCGCCGGTCACCGGAGAAGATCGGCACGAGTGTGTTGCTGTGTACGTTGACGTACGTTGACGCGGCCAAAAAGCGTGCACAACAACAAACTTGCCTGGATCGTGGCCTGTACGGGCGGTTGTGGACGGGATGCGCGCTGCTTGACCGGCGCTCCAGGCTCGACCGCCACTGACGGCTGTCTGGAACGTCGGCCGGTCTGCCGCTGGGCAGGCGTGTTGCCTTCGTGGCCGATGCGGTGATGATGGGAGACCGCGGGCCCACAGGTCGGGGCTTCCGCGTAGGCCTGAGCAGGCTCCCGCCGAACAGGGCCCGCGCGGGACGGCGATCTCCTGGGCGCGGGATACACGTGGTGGGGGTGAGCGTATGTCCGGTGGCGGTGCGCGCGACAGTGCGACCGATGGGACGACCGCCCGGGGTGCGGCGCGCCAGGGCCGGTTCCCTCGTCGCGAGAAGGCTCGCGACGGTGCGGGGAAGTGCGCGCCCGCCGTGACGACCGGGCCTTGGACGGCTGGGCGCTGGACGGCTGGGCGCTGGCGGCTGCCGGTCCTTTCTCGTGCCGGGGCGGAAGAGTCTCGTGCCGGATCGGAAGAGTCTCGTGCCGGATCGGAGGAGTCTCGCGCCGGGGCGGGTGAGCCGGTCGAGAGGGCGTCCGCGGCTATGGATGCCGACGTGATCGTGATCGGTTCCGGGTTCGGTGGCAGCGTCGCCGCGCTCCGGCTCGCGGAAAAGGGGTACCGGGTCATCGTTCTGGAGGCCGGCCGCCGGTTTCCTCCCGACGCGCTGCCCCGGACCAGCTGGAACATCCGCCGTTATCTGTGGGCACCCCGGCTGGGCTGCCACGGGTTCCAGAAGTTCACCATGCTCGGCCGTGTGCTCGTACTGTCCGGAGCTGCTGTCGGCGGCGGCTCGGTGGTGTACGCGAACACGCTCTACCGTCCGCTGGAGGCGTTCTACACTGACCCGCAGTGGCGGCATGTCACCGACTGGCGCGAGGAACTGGCGCCTTATTACGATCAGGCCGAACGCATGCTCGGAGTGGTGACGAACCCGACGGTCACCTACGCCGACGAGGTGTACCGGGCGGTCGCCGAAGAAATGGGTGCCGGACATACCTTCAAGCTGTCGGACGTGGGTGTCTTCTTCGGCCGGGACGGCCGGAAGGAACCCGGTGTGGAAACCGAGGACCCCTATTTCGGGGGTGCCGGGCCGACCCGCACCGGATGCCGTGAGTGCGGCGAGTGCATGACCGGCTGTCGCTGGAACGCCAAGAACACCCTTGACCGCAACTACCTCTACCTGGCCGAGAAGATCGGCGCCCAGGTCTTTCCCGGCACCGAGGCCACCACCGTGCGCCCGCTGACCGACGGTCGCTACCCCGCCGGTCGCTACCCCGACGGTGGCTACGAGGTGGAGACGGTACGTACCGGATCCTGGGTGCGCCGTGGGCGGCGGACGTGGCGGGCGCGCCAGGTGGTGTTCGCCGGCGGGACGCTCGGTACCGTGCGGCTCCTGCTCACGATGCGGGACACCGGAGTGCTGCCGGCGCTTTCGGCGCGGGTCGGCACGCTGACCCGGACGAACTCGGAATCCATCATCGGCGCCACCAGGTTCCGCCCGGACGAGCGGATCACCAGGGGCGTGGCGATAACGTCCTCCTTCTACCCGGCCGCGGACACCCATATCGAGCCCGTCCGATACGGCCGGGGCAGCAACGCGCTGGCTCTGTTGGCCACCCTCATGACGGACGGCGGCCGGCGGGTACCACGATGGCTCACATTCGTCGGTCAAGCGTTGCGTCATCCGTTTCTGTTCCTCTACGCACCGCTGCCGTGGCGCTGGTCGGAACGCACCATGATTTCGCTGGTCATGCAGTCCCGGGACAACTCGCTCACGGTTGCCCGTCGACGGGGCCTGTTCGGCGGGCACGGGCTGACCAGCAGGCCGGGCCACGGCGAGCCGAACCCGACCTGGATTCCGGCCGGAAACGACGCGACCCGGCGGGTCGCCCGGCGCATCGACGGTTTTCCCGGCGGTACGCTGACGGAAATCTTCGACATTCCGCTGACGGCGCACATACTCGGTGGCGCCGTGATCGGGGATTCCCCGTCCAACGGGGTCGTCGACCCCTATCAGCGGGTGTTCGGACATGACGGCCTGCATGTCGTCGACGGCGCGGCGATATCGGCCAACCTCGGCGTCAACCCGTCACTGACCATTGTCGCGCAGGCTGAGCGGGCGATGGCGATGTGGCCCAACAACGGCGAACCGGACAGGCGTCCGCCGCTCGGGTCGTCGTACCGGCGGATCCCTCCGGTACGACCGGTACGTCCGGCCGTACCGGAGAGTGCTCCGGCCGCCTACCGCGTCGGCCTGCCCCTGGCCGCCGTCCGCGACCGTGGATGATGCTGGAGCAAGATCCGGACGGGCGCCGTGCCCGGTGTTTCCCGAGGCGCTGAGCTATCCGCTCACACTGTCGGACGGGTGCTCTCCGGGTCGTTCCACCCGATGTCGGGTGATTCGGCGCCAGGGCCCGCCGTCGCCGTCGTGGCCGTGTCCTCGGGCCCGGTTGGCCGTGGCTGTCGGACGCCGCCGCGGGCCGCCGCCGCGGCACTTGCCGCGCCCGCGCCGACCAGCAGGATCGCCGTCATGCCGCGCCGCCGGCGGCGGTGTATCCGTTGGAGCTTGTGCTCGGCTCTGGCCAGCTGCTGCTCGAGGAGGTGCTGTGTCTTCTCCGCGTGGGCACGCGCTTTTTCCTCCCGGTGGACGGCGCGCTGGGAGCGGGTTCTGTCGATCTGTTGCCCGGCGCGTCCGGACATCGTGCTGGCCAGGGTGGCGGCCTGCGTCGCCGCTTTGCCAGCACGGTCGGTGACAGCGCTGGACGCGGCCGGGATCTTCTCGGTGGGCACCTGCTCGGCCGCGCGGGAGATCTTCTCCGTCAGCGACCGGGCAGCCTGGGCCTGCTGGGCCCACGGGGCCTGCTGGGCTCGCGGAGCATGCGGGGCCGGCCTCGCGGGCGTCTCACCTGGGGAAGGCTCGTGGCCGCGCCGGGCCCGGCCTGCCAGCGCGCCGAAACGGTGCTCCGCGGGCACCTCGGTCGGGGAGGAATCGCGGCCACCGCGGGCCCGGTTCACTACCAGCGGCCCGAAACGGAGCCCTGCGGGCGTCTCGGTCACGGAAGAATCGTGACCACGCCACCGTCTGCTCTCTCGCTTGTTGCTCATCGGCTTCCCTTCGCGCAACTCGCGTTACGGTCTGCTGAATCTTCCTCTACCCACAATTGGGCTAAGCACAACCAGTATGCTAATCGTGACAAAATATTCGCTCCTGGTGTATCGCTGGATATCGCCAGGGCGGACTCGCCGCTGCCCGACGGCGGGCGTCTGAGCCCGGCTCCGCCGGCAGGGCTGTCAGCCATGCCAGCTCGTGCCGCGGCTCGTGCCGGCCCTTGCCAGCTCGTGCTGGCCCTGGCTGGTCCTTGCCGGCTCGTGCCGGTCCTTGCCAGCTCGTGCCGGCCCTGGCCAGCCCTGGCCGGTTCTGGCCGGAACGCGGCGTACACGGCCCGGTCCCATATGGACGGTCCCGCGCGACCGGTCGCGTACGGCCGGACGCATACGATCGGCGGAGCATTACCAGCATGGCGATCGTTGGACCTGCGACGCGACATTCGGCGTCACCGGCGATCAGCCGCTACCGGTACGACGGAAGAGAGGCTCATGGCCGAGGCGCTGTACGCTACATTGAAGACTACGCAGGGTGACATCGAGATCCTGCTGCTCAAGAACCACGCGCCGAAGACGGTGGCGAACTTCGTCGGTCTCGCCACGGGTACACGGGAGTGGACCGACCCCCGGACGGGTGAGAAGACGAAGGCGCCGTTGTACGACGGTACGATCTTCCACCGGGTGATCCCGAGTTTCATGATCCAGGGCGGTGACCCGCTGGGTACCGGCCGCGGCGGCCCGGGGTACAAGTTCGCCGACGAGTTCCACCCGGAGCTGAGCTTCTCCCGTCCGTACCTGCTGGCGATGGCGAACGCGGGCCCGGGGACGAACGGCTCCCAGTTCTTCATCACCGTGGCCCCGACGAACTGGCTGGACCGCAAGCACACCATCTTCGGTGAGGTCACCAGCGGCACCGACATCGTCGACGCGATCAGCAAGGCGCCGGCCGGGCCGCAGGACCGCCCGGCCGACGACATCGTCATCACGCAGGTCGTCGTCGAACGCCGGCAGGCGTAGCGGCCGGCGGGAACGGGAAGGCGGACGGGGAAGCGAAGGTGTCGGGACCGCTGCGATGAACCCACCCTGGTCGAGACCAGGGGATCCGGGTGTCCCGGATCCCCGCCGGGCGGTGGGCGCCGGCACCGCCTGGGCAGCCGGCCCGCGCCGGCATCAGGTGCCCGGGTACCACCACGCGTCCGGGCAGCCACCGGAGCCAGCCGGCTGGCGGCCCGCGGGCGGGTCCTCGGACCCCTCTGACGGCTGGACGCCGGACGCCCCCTCCGCCACCGGCTCCCGGCCCACGGGCCAGCCGGAGCGGGGGCCGGCGGCGCATCCCCGTCCCGTCCCCTACTGCTACCGGCACACCGACCGGGAAACCTACGTCTCCTGCCAGCGGTGCGGGCGTCCGATCTGCCCGGAGTGCATGCGTCCGGCGGCTGTGGGGTTCCACTGTCCGCAGGAGGGCGCCGCGGCGCCACACCGTGGCGCCGCCTCCCGGCGGCCGGTCACCTCGCTGGGCGGGCGGGCCATGGCCAGGCGTCCCGGGCTGCTCACCCAGGTGCTCATCGGGCTCTGCGTGGCCGCGTACGTCCTGCAGGGGCTGCCGGGCCTGGCCAGCGGGAATCTCGACAACGCCTTCACGGGGGACTACTCCCTGGACGGCCAGGGCATAGCGCTCAACGACGAGTACTACCGGCTGCTGACCGCGGCCTTCCTGCACGCGGGCATCCTGCACATCCTGTTCAACATGTACGCGCTGTACCTGCTCGGCACCCAGCTCGAACAGATCCTCGGCCGGGTGCGCTATCTCGCCCTGTTCGTCGTCTGTGCCGTCGGCGGAAATACGCTCAGTTATCTGATCAACGGACGGGACGTGTTCTCGGTCGGGGCGTCCACCGCGGTGTTCGGGTTCTTCGCGGCGTACTACGTGATCGCCAGACGGCTGCGTGTCGACACCTCGGCGATCCTCATCATCGTCGGCATCAATCTGGTCATCACGTTCACCATTCCGAACATCGACAAATGGGGCCATATCGGTGGTCTCGCGGCCGGGCTCGCGGTGGGGGCGATCTACGCCTATGTGCCGGCACGCCGCGGATGGGCGCAGGCGGCCGCGGTGGGTGCTGTTCTCGCCGCATTGCTGCTCATCGCGGTCGCCCGGACTTCCACGGTGACGTAACCGCCACCGATATTCGTTCAGGAGCGGCCCGGCGGCTTCCGGCCCCTGGCCGTGGCGGCCGGATGCTTCTGACGTGAGGATTCCCCGTCCGGTTGTCCTGGTGTGGACGTGGTTCCCCGGGCCCGCGGGCCAGTACCTCGGATGCTTTCGGTATCACCCCGAATAGGGGAAGCCGGGCGGCTTGCGTATCGGGTCAGCGCAGGCGGAGGCGGATCTCCTCCACCGTCTCGGCGACCCGTTCGGGCTCGGCACCGAGCTGACGGCGGCTGAGCATGAGCGGGCCGTCGATCGTCTCGACCGTGAGGACGCGGACGTGCACGGCGCGACGGCTGCGCGTCAGGGTGCCCGCGCGTACCCGCAGCACGGCGGCCCATGGCAGGTGCCGCCGGTGGATGCCGTCCACCAGGTCGACTCCGCCCTGATCCACATGCAGCGCCGGTCGGGCCAGGGCGTCCCGGCCGGCCAGCAGCAACAGCCCGGCCCCGACGATCCCGACCAGCAGCCGGCCGGGGCCGTCCAGCGGCCCCAGACGGGCGGCGAGCGCGCCCACGGCACCGGCCGCGAGCAGGAACGCGCCGGCGAGGGCGCACCCGGCCACCCGCCACCAGGACGGCGACCAGGTGTGCGCGCCGGCCCCACCGGCGCGGCCGGCACCGGTACCGCCCGCGCCGTCCGCCCCCGTGCCACTCGCACGCGCGTCGCCCACATCGGCGCCGGTATGGCCGCCGTCGGTGCCGTCGGAGCGTCCGGCGCCGGCGATGTCCCGGTCGGCGAAGTCCTCATCCCGCATGTCGCCCAGCACAGCACATCCGGCGGCCCGGGCAGCATCGCCGTCGGCCCGCGGGCCGACGGGCCCCGTCCGGGCAGCGTGGCCGTTGGTCTGGGGGCCGACGGCCGTCCGGGCAGCGCCGCCGTTGGCCCGCGCGGGCCGTGCCGCTGCCCGGCCTGCGCATGGTCGATCTTCATGGCGATTACTATCCGCTTTCTCAACGTCACGTCAGATGACGGCCTGGCCCTGTGTACCGCACCCCGCCGCCGGGGCCTGCGGCCGGAGAAGGAGAAGAGCGGACGTGGCTTCGTTCCAGACAGCGTTCCAGACCGTGTCGCCGCCCACCCGGCGTGGCAGCGTCAGCCCGTTCCCGCCCATCGCCGAATACGGCTTCCTCTCCGACTGTGAGACCACATGTCTGGTCGCCCCGAGCGGCAACATCGAGTGGATGTGCCTGCCGCGTCCGGACGATCCGTCGGTGTTCGGCGCGGTCATCGACCGGTCGGCGGGCGGCTTCCGGTTCGGCCCGGAGCGGACGATGATCCCGGCCGGGCGCCGGTACCTGCCGGGCACGAACATCCTCGAGACCACCTGGCAGACACCCAACGGCTGGCTCATCGTCACCGACTGTCTCATTGTCGGACGTTGGCACCGCACCCAACAGCGGTCCAACACCCATCGGCGTACCCCGACGGACTGGGACGCCGAACACGTCCTGCTCCGGCTCGCGCGCTGTGAGCACGGCACCGTCGATCTCGCCCTGCTGTGCGAGCCCAACTTCGACTACGGCCGCCGGCCAGCGAGCTGGGCGTACGAGGACGCCGGTTACGGCAGCGCGGTCACCGTCCGTGGCGGCACAGGAGTGTGGGCCGATGGCGCCGTGCCACCGAGCGGCAAGCCGGACGACGGCCGGCGCGGCCCGTCGGAGCGGCCCGGCCCACGGATCCGTTCGCATCCCGAGCTGACCCTGCGGCTGCGGACGGATCTCCGGCTGGGCTTCGACGGCCGCCGGGCACACGCGAGGACCACCCTGGCCGAAGGCGGGACGGCCTTCGTGGCCCTGACCTGGCGGGCCAGCGACCCCTTCCTGCCCACCAGCTACGCGGAGGCGATCGCGGCGGTGACGCGGACGACCGCGTTCTGGCGGCAGTGGCTCTCCCGCGGGGTCTTCCCGGACCACCCGTGGCGTGGGCATCTGCAGCGCAGCGCGCTGGCGCTCAAGGGCCTGACCTACGCCCCGACCGGGGCGCTGCTCGCGGCGTCC
>NZ_CEVIVC010000028.1:23610-26048 GCF_982290645.1 Protofrankia sp. CiP1_Cm_nod4 | reverse complement strand
GACGCCGCGAGGGGAGCGTAACTGGGACTACCGGTACAGCTGGATCCGTGACTCCACATTCGCGCTGTGGGGCCTGTACACCCTGGGGCTCGACTACGAGGCGAACGACTTCTTCTCGTTCATCGCGGACGTCTGCGAGAACGGCGACGACCTACAGATCATGTACGGGGTCGGTGGCGAGAGCCGGCTGGACGAGCAGATCCTCGGGCATCTGTCCGGCTACGACGGGGCGTTCCCGGTCCGGGTCGGCAACGCGGCGTTCTCCCAGCGCCAGCACGATCTGTGGGGCGCGATCCTCGACTCGGTCTACCTGCACACCCGCTCGCGCGACTATCTGTCGGAGCGGTTGTGGCCGGTGCTGGTCAGGCTGGTGGAGACCGCCGCCGAGCACTGGCGGGAGCCGGACTGCGGCATCTGGGAGGTGCGGGGGGAACTACGGCACTTCACCTCGTCGAAGGTGATGTGCTGGGTCGCCGCCGACCGGGGCCGGCGGCTGGCCGCGATGCGCGGGGACGCCAAGACCGCGGCCCGTTGGGCGGCTGTCGCCGACGAGATACACACCGACGTGTGTACGAACGGTCTCGACGAGCGCGGAGTCTTCACCCAGTGTTACGGCTCGAAGGCGTTGGACGCGTCGCTGCTGCTCATGCCGCTGTTGGGATTCCTGCCCCCGACCGATCCACGGGTACGCGCGACTGTCCTCGCGATCGCCGACGAGCTGACGGTCGACGGCCTGGTGCTGCGCTACCGCGTGGAGGAGACCGACGACGGCCTGACCGGGGCTGAGGGCGCCTTCCTCATGTGCTCGTTCTGGCTGATCTCCGCCCTGGTGGAGATCGGTGAGGTGGTCCGCGCCAGGCAGCACTGCGAGCGCCTGCTGAGCTTCGCCAGCCCGCTGGACCTCTACGCGGAGGAGCTCGACCCGAGCACCGGCCGGCACCTGGGGAACTTCCCGCAGGCGTTCACCCATCTGGCTCTCATCAACGCGGTCATGCACGTGATCCGGGCCGAGGAGGCCGCGGGCGAGCCCGGGCCCGCCCCGGCGTCCTGACCTGTTGCGCCCCGCGCGTCACGGTCGCGGCCCGTATTTCCATAAATGTTCCGGTATATCCCCGTGTGTCATGGAGCGCCGTGGCGTCGCCTGCAGCGGTGCGTCCGCGGGTGCTCACCCATAACGATGCTCACCCGCGACGATATCCACACTGTGGACAACCGTTGGGGATGAATAACACCGGTGGAAGTTCCGTCCATCCCGCGGCGCGGCCGCCCGGCGATCAACCCGGTCCCCAGCCGGATCCGCCCGGCGGACACCCGCCGACCCGGGTACCCGCCGACCCGGGTACCCGCCGACCCGGGTACCCGCCGACCCGGGTACCCGCCGACCCGGGTACCCGCCGACCCGGGTACCCGCCGACCCGGGTACCCGCCGACCCGGGCGCCCGCCGACCCGGGCGCCCGCGGATCTGCGGGAGACCGGTGGATCTGCGGGAGATCGAGGACCCGCCGGGGAAAGGCCCGCTGGCGAAGGCCTGGAGTGCCGGCCAAGTGGTGCGAATCCCATCCACGACCACCCGCACAGGCCATGATCCAGGCGAGTTTGTCGTTGTGTACGCTTTTTGGCCGCAAAAGCGTACACAACGACAAAATTACGCCGATCTTCTCCGGTGGCCGGCGTCCATCGAGGTGCGCCACCGTTCGCGGGGATACGTATGGTTACCTGACCGGCGCTCCTAGCGCCACTGGGTGGAGACGCCGAGGCCGATCACGACGAAGCCGAAGCCGATGAGGATGTTCCAGGCGCCGAGGCCGCCCATTCCGGGGATGTCCCCGTTGGAGAAGTAGTAGACGAGCAGCCAGGTGATACCGATCAGGAAGAGCGCGAGGATCAGCGCACCCACCCAGGGCGGCGACGGTGGCTTGCGCTTGCGCGGCTGGGTGGCCTGGGGTGGTGCGCTGGTCGACTTCTTCTTGCGACGCCGGGAAACGGGCACTTCAGAGCTCCTCGGTGCACTGTATGATCACCATGGGCGAAGTGCCGCCCGTGCCGCCGGTGGGCCGGTAGGCCGCACGGGTACGGATCGCCCATTTCACAGGGTAGACATCCACTGTGCCGGGACGCGTCGGGGCACCCGGAAGGGCGGAAGCAGATGCTCCTGATTTCCCGCGCCCGCCTTCGGGAGCCGGGAATCCGGGCGGTCCCGGCAGGCCCAGGGCTCCGGCGCCGTGGGCGTCCCGGGACGCGCCCGACGGGCTCCCCGGCTCCGGCTCCGGCTCTGGCCCCGACCCCGGCTCTGGCCCCGACCTCGGCTCCGACCCTGGCCCCGGCCTCGGCTCTGGCCGGCCCCTGTTCCGATGCTGGCGTGGTGGTTCGTGGCCGGAGCGTGCGCGCCGTGTCAACGCCGGGGCGGGAAGAGCGCATGGGCGTGCCGGGGTGGGAG
>NZ_CEVIVC010000028.1:16732-23509 GCF_982290645.1 Protofrankia sp. CiP1_Cm_nod4 | reverse complement strand
GGCGGGGCACGAGCCGTCCGGCGGGGTGCCGGGTCGGTGGCAAAACGTGACAATATTGTCGATACGTTGTGGACTGCTGCCGTGGATACGGCGGTGGATACCGTCATGGGCGCCGAGGCGACGGCCACGGGGGCCGTGCGTGACGGTGATCGGGAAATCGCCCCTCCCGGGAGCTGTTTCCCTGCCACTTCCTTGCCAGAATGACGCCCAACCGCAGTCCGACAAGGGAAGGTGTCCGCGATGCCAGGTGGATCGACAACCGAGCGGGAGACCGGCACGCTCGAGACCGGCACCTATGCTGACCGGCCGTGGCAGTCGTCGTACGCTGACGGCGTCCCCATCGCGGTCGAGATCCCCGATATCACGCTGGGCCAGATGTTCGAGAACGCCGTCGCGGAGTTTCCCGCGAACCCGGCGATCTCCTTCTTCGGGACGACGCTGACCTATAGTCGGCTTCGCGAGTATGTCGACGCGTTCGCCGGTGGCCTGGCGAGGCTCGGCGTCGTCGCGGGTGACCGGGTGGCGCTCATTCTGCCGAACTGTCCGCAGCACGTGATTGCTTTCTACGCCGTCCTGCGGCTGGGCGCGGTCGTGGCCGAGGCCAACCCGCTCTACACCGAGACCGAGCTGACCCACCAGCTTGCCGACTGCGGGGCCGAGTACGTGGTGTGTCTGGACCGTGCCTACGCGGTGGTGGAGGCGGCCCGCCGCTCCGGCCGGACCATGGTCCGCGAGGTGATCTCCACATCGATTCCCGACTTTCTGCCGAAAAAAGACCAGTTGCTGCTGCGGCTGCCCATTCCGCCGGCCCGCCGGAAACGCGCCGAAATCGTGACGGAGCTGCCCGCCGGCGCCCGCGCCCACGCTTTCCTCGACGTGTACCGCAGTGGCCGGGCCGCACCGGTACGGACGTCGGCGCCGGTGGCCATGTCCGATGTCGCGGTCCTGCTCTACACGACGGGGACGACCGGTCCGGCCAAAGGCGCGATGCTGACCCACCGTAATCTCGTCGCCAATGCCGTGCAGTGCCGGGCGTGGTTCGCCGACGCGCAGGCCGGGCGGGAGGTCGTCCTCGCCCTCCTGCCGATGTTCCACGCGTACGGGCTGACATTGTGCATGACAGTGGGAATGCTGATCGGCGCACACGTTGTGCTCGTACCGAAATTCGACGTGGCTCTGGTGCTCGACGCCATCGCCAGGCATCGTCCGACCATTTTCCCGGGAGTGCCGCCGATCTACCGGGCGCTGCTGGACGATCCCCGGTCGAAGAACGTCGACCTGACCTCGATCCGCGGGTGCATCTCCGGCGCGATGAAGCTGCCCGGTGAGCTGCAGCGGCAGTGGGAGGGCGCGACCGGCACCCCGGTCGTCGAGGGCTACGGCATGACGGAGGCATCCCCGGTGACCCATGCCGGTCCGTTGCGCGGCGAGCTCCGCCCCGGCTGGATCGGCCTGCCCTTCCCGTCCACCGAAGCGAAGATCGTCGACTTGGAGGACCACACGCGGGAAGTGCCGTTGGGGGAGCCCGGGGAACTGCTCATCCGGGGCCCGCAGGTGTTCGCCGGGTACTGGGGGAACCCGGAGGCCACCAGGACCGTGCTGAGCGACGACGGATGGCTGTTCACCGGCGACGTCGCCCAGATGGACGCCGCCGGCTGGTTCGAGATCGTCGACCGGAAGAAGGAGCTCATCATCGCGGGCGGGTTCAACATCTCGCCCAACGAGATCGAGGATGTGCTCGCCGGGATTCCCGAGGTCGCCGAGAGCGCGGTGATCGGCGTCCCGGACGCGTACCGTGGCGAGACGGTGAAGGCCTTCCTGGTGCTGCGGCCCGACGCGTCGCTCACCGTCGACGAGGTGCGGGCGTACTGTTCCGAACGGCTCTCCGCCTACAAGGTCCCGAAGATCATCGAATTCCGGTCGGAGCCGCTGCCGAAGATCGGGATCGGCAAGGTGCTGCGCCGCGCGCTGCGTGACGAGGAGCGGGCAAAGGCCCAGCGGCCGGCCGCCGCCGAGCCGACTGCCGCCGCCGAGCCGACTGCCGCCGCCGAGCCGACTGCCGCCGCCGAGCCGACTGCCGCCGCCGGGCCAAACGCCACCGACGGCAACTGACCGACCGTGGCCCGGCTGGACGCTCCCGGGCCGGCCACCGTCGCGTCCCGCGCCAGGGATCCGCCGGATTCCGCGGCTGGCCCGGTGGCGGGGCGGGTTCGGTGGTAAGAGGAGGAACATGCGAATCCTGGTGGTCGACAACTACGACTCGTTTGTGTTCAACCTGGTGCAGTACCTGGGCCAGCTCGGCGCGGACAGCGTCGTCCGCCGCAACGACGAGGTCGACGTCGACGAGCTGACGACCCTCGGCGTCGCCGGGGTGCTGGTGTCGCCCGGCCCGGGCACGCCGGAGGCGGCCGGGGTCAGTGTGCCGATGATCCGGGCGTGTGCGGCGGCCGGCATCCCCATGCTCGGGGTGTGCCTGGGGCATCAGGCTCTCGGGGTCGCCTTCGGCGCGACGGTCGGCCGGGCGCCCGAACTGCTGCACGGCAAGACGTCCGTGGTGCGCCACCAGGGGGCCGGGGTGCTCGCGGACCTGCCGTCACCGTTCATCGGGACCCGCTACCACTCGCTCGCGGTGGACTGGGCGACCCTCCCGGCGGAGATCGAGGTGACCGCCTGGACCGACAGCGGTGTGGTGATGGCGATGCGGCACCGGGCCCTTCCGCTGGAGGGTGTCCAGTTCCACCCGGAATCGGTGCTTACGCAGGGTGGTCATCTGCTGCTGGCTCGCTGGCTGTCGGTCTGCGGGGACGACACCGCGCTATCGGTCGCGCCGACGCTGTCGGCCGAGGTCGAGACCCTCCGTCAGGCAGCTTTCGCCTGACGGAGGGTGCCGCCCGGCGGGGTCCACCAGATGATCCCTGTCGGGGCTCCGGTGGGTGCCTCGAACGGGACGGCCGTGGGGGCAGCGCCGCTACACCCTGCCAGGGGGGTTGAGCACGTCATCGAGGCCCCGCTTGGAGGGGGTCGGGCTTGGCGACGGTGTCTGGCTCGGTGTCGTGGTGGCGGTCGGTGTCGACGTCGGTATCTCGGTGGCGGCGGGCTGCTGCTGGGCGATGTAGAGCGTCACGGTCGACCCACGGGTCGCCAGGCCGCCGCCGGGGCTCTGGGAGACGACGGTGCCCGTCGGCTTGCTGCTCGCGACAGCCTGCTGGACGACCTTGAAACCGAAGCGCTCCAGCTCGCCCTTGGCGGGGTCGACGGGCTGGTCCGTCACGTTCGGGACGGTCGCCTGCGCGCTCACCACGTAGATGATCACTTGTTCGCCGGGGGTGATCGACGTCCCCGCCGCCGGGTCGCTGGACTCGACCAGCCCGGCCCGGCGGGTTGTCGCGTCGGTAAAGGCGGAGGTCTTCACCACCAGCCCGGCCGCCTTCAGCTTGGCGGTGGCCGCGGCCTGCGTCAGCCCCGCCACGTCCGGAACGGTGAGGTCACCCGGCCCCTTCGAGATGATGAGGGTGATCTGCGCGCTCTTCGACACGGCGGTGCCCGGGGCCGGCTCGACGTTGAGCACCTGGTCCTTCGGCTCGTTGTTGTCGGTGGGCTTCGAGATGACGTTGGTGAAGCCCGCGGAGCTCAGGCTGTTCTTGGCCGTCTCGTACTTCTGCCCGATGAGGTTCGTCGGGATCGTCGCGGTGTCGGCGGCGGTGTCGTGGCCGTTCCCGCCCCCGCCGCCGAGCATGTTGGTCGCGATGATGGTGACGACAACGAACACCGCCACCACGGACAGGCCGGCGAGGATGTACTTCCAGGCGTCCGAACGTCTTTTCTCCGGCGGTGGCCCGCCGTCGCCCCCCCCGGGGCCGCCGAAGCCGGCCCGGTCGTAGCCGCCGGTGCGGCCGTAGGGGTCGTCCGGGACGTTGTCGTAGGGGCCGCCGCGGCCGCGGGAGATCAGGTGCGTCCCCGCCGTGGCCGTGGGCGAGACGCCCAGCCGGGTGGTGAGCTGGTCGTTGTCGAGCTGGGGGGGAGGGGCGTAGATGGGCCGGCCGGCCAGCGCCCGCTCGAGATCGTCCCGCATCTGCCCGGCGGTGGAGTAGCGGTCGTCGGGATCCTTCTCCATCGCCTTGAGCACGATCGCGTCGGCGTTGGGCGTGATGGTGCGGTCGTGGCTGGACGGCGGCTGCGGGCTCTCCCGTACGTGCTGGTAGGCGACGGCCACCGGCGAGTCGCCGCGGAACGGCGGCTGCCCGGTCAGCAGCTCGTAGAACAGCACACCCGTCGAGTAGACGTCGCTGCGCGCGTCCACCCGGACGCCGCGGGCCTGCTCCGGCGACAGGTACTGGGCGGTGCCGATCACCGCGGCGGTCTGCGTCATGTTGGACGTGGTCGCGGTGGTCGCCCGGGCGATGCCGAAGTCCATCACCTTGACCGAGCCGTCCTGGCACAGCATGACGTTGGCGGGCTTGATGTCCCGGTGGATGATCCCCATCCGGTGGCTGTAGTCCAGGGCGGCGCACACGTCGGAGGTGATCTCCATGGCCCGGCGCTCGGTGAACCGGCCCTCCTGCTGGAGCACGTCCCGCAGGGTGCGGCCTTCCACGTACTCCATCACGATGTACGGGACGGTCGTGCCGTTGATCAGATCTTCGCCGGTGTCGTAGACCGAGACGATCGCCGGGTGGTTCAGGGCGGCCGAGGACTGCGCCTCGCGGCGGAAGCGGGCCAGGAAGGTGGGGTCCCGGGCGAGGTCGGCCCGCAGCGCCTTGACCGCGACCTCGCGGCCGAGCCGGACGTCCCGGCCGCGGTAGACCTCGGCCATGCCGCCGTACCCGAGGACCTCGCCCAGCTCATAGCGCCCGCCCACCAGGCGAGGTTCGGTCCCGAACACCTCAGTCACGACTGCCACCCGTGCTCGCCTTTCCGCTTCCCGGGCCGGTACCCGCGGACGCTTCCCGGACATCTGGTCCGGCCGCGTCCGTGCGGCCGGCCGGGCCGCCGGTGATCCGGCTGCCGTCCGTGACACCGCTGGTCCCGGTCGTACTGTCACCGGTGACGATGCCATCTTCGGATCCGGGCCCGTGCACCGCCCGGGTCAGGGCCGGCGCGCCTTCGGAGGATCCGCTGGACCCGGCGATCGACCGGGTGACCAGCGCGGTGATCGCAACTGTGGCGATCAGTAGTGCTATCAGTACTGGAAGTGGCAGCCGTCGCCTGCCCGCGGACGTCGTGCCCTCCGCGGCCCGGCCGCGGGGCCGCCGTCGCCGGGCCCCCCGCGCGTCCGGCGGCGGGGCGGAGGCCGCGCGGTTGCCGGGCGGCTGGAGCCGGGCGACGTTCGTCGGCTGGATGTCCGGTCGGCTCGTGGTGTCGTAGCTGGCGTCGTAGCCGGTCTCGCGGCCGGTCCCATAGCCGGTGCCGGTGCCGGTCCCATAGCCGGTGCCGGTCCGGGCGTCGGCGCCCGCGCCGGCATAGCCGGCCTCCCGGTACCCGGGGGCCGCGTAGCCGTCCGCCGGGTATCCGCCGCCGGGCACGGGCGGCCGGGGCGGCGTGCCCCAGGCGGCCGGGGGCGTGCCCGTCGGCGTCCCCGGCGGTTCCTGGTCGGGCTGGCGGCCGTCGTGGGCGGCGCCGGCGTCCCAGGACGGCCGGGCATCCCGGTACGGCTGATCCCCTTCGGAGAAGCTGTCGGCCCGGGTGTGCCGGCGGGTCCAGGACGGTGGCCGGTCCCCGCTGGGCCCCGCCCCGCCCGCGGCCGGCCCGGGTGCTCCCGTCGGCCCGGGCCAGCGTCCGGTGGGATCCCCGGCGGGGTCCGGCCGGGGCGCGGGCGGCGGGCTGGTGGCCCGGCGGGTCATGTCCGCGTTCCACAGGTTGCGACGGATCGTGGCGGCGGTGCGGGCGAACGAGCCGGCCGACGACGGCCGTTGGGCCGGGTCCTTGGCCATCGCCGCCTGGACGAGGCTGCGCACCGGCTCGGGGATGTCGGGCGACAGCGGCGGCGGGTCGTCCTGCTGGTGCGCCATCACGACCACGATCGGGTTGCGGTCGTCGAAGGGCCGCCGGCCGGCCAGGCACTCGTAGGCCACCACGCCGAGGGAGTACACGTCGCTGGCCGGGGTCACCGTCCGGCCGGAGGCCTGCTCGGGGGAGACGTAGTAGGCGGTGCCCATCATGATTCCGGTGGCGGTCAGCGGCGCGGCGTCCACCGCGCGCGCGATCCCGAAGTCGGTGACCTTGACCGCGCCGTCGGTCCGCAGCAACAGGTTGCCGGGCTTGACGTCCCGGTGCACGACGCCAAGGGTGTGCGCGGCCTGCAGGGCGTCCGCGGCCTGCCCGAGCACGTCCAGGGTCTTCTCCGGGGACAGGCGCTTCTCCCGGTGCAGCAACGCCGACAGGGGCTCGCCCTCGACCAGCTCCATCACCAGGTAGGCGGTCGGGCGGTCACCATCGGTGACGACCTCGCCGTAGTCGTAGACGGACGCCACACCCGGATGCGACACCCGGGCGGCGTGCCGGGCCTCGCCGCGGAAGCGGACCAGGAACAGCTCGTCGCTGGCGTACTCCGGGCGCAGCAGCTTCACGGCGACGGGACGCCCGAGGGTGCGGTCGAGACCCCGCCACACCTCGCCCATCCCACCGGTGGCGATGCGTCCTTCCAGGAGGTAGCGGCCGTCGAGAACGGTGCCTTTCGGCGAGGCGCCGAAAGGCTGCGCGGCGGCCGGTGAGGCCGCTCCCGCGAACGGCGGCAACGCGTCCCGCCCGTCCGCGGCCGGGACGCCTGGTGCCGGGACG
>NZ_CEVIVC010000028.1:0-16430 GCF_982290645.1 Protofrankia sp. CiP1_Cm_nod4 | reverse complement strand
ATCCGCGGTGCCGGGACGCCTGATTCCGGCAGGCCCGGGCCCGGCCCCGGGACGCCTGGCGGCGGTGGGCCGGTCACTGCCGGACATCCAATGCGGCCTTCATGACCTGTTGGGCCACGGGCGCGGCGACCGCGCCGCCGGTGCCGAACTCCCCGCCGCCGTCCTCGACCACGACCGCGACGGCCACGCTCGGGCTGGCGGCGGGCGCGAAGCCGATGAACCAGGCGTGCGGGGGCTCGTTGTCACCGTGCTCGGCGGTGCCGGTCTTGCCGGCGACGGCGACGCCGGGGATCCGCGCCTTGGTACCGGTGCCGCTGCTGACCACGCTCTGCATCATCGTGTTCAGGGCGGCGGCGACGTCCGGGCTCACGGGGCGTTTGTAGACCTCCGGCTCGGTGCGGCTGAGCGCCTTGAGGTCCGGGCCGAGCAGCTCGGAGACGATGTACGGCCGCATCATCACCCCGTTGTTGCCGATGGCGGCGGCGACCTGGGCCATCTGCAGCGGGGTGACCCGGTCGTCGAACTGCCCGATGGCGGACTGCGCGGTCTGGGCCTTGTCGAGCTGCTGGGGCGGGTACACGCTGGGCACCAGCGGCAGCGGGAAGCCGGGGATGGTGGAGTTGAAACCGAAGGCCTCGGCCTGGGCGCGCAGGGTGTCGTCGGTGAGATCCATACCGAGCTGGGCGAACGCCGTGTTGCAGGAGATCGTCAGAGCGTGGATGAGAGTGTCCGTGTCGCCGTCCCCGCAGCGTTCGCCGCCGAAGTTCGGCAGCACGGTCCTGCTCTGCGGCAGCCGGAGCTGGTCGGGGGCGGCGATGCGTTCCTCGAGCTGGTGCCCGGCGTTGAGCGCGGCCGCCGCGGTGATCACCTTGAAGGTGGAGCCGGGCGGGTAGGTCTCCTGGGTCGCGCGGTTGAGCAGCGGCTTGTCCGGGTCGGTGTTCAGTGCCCGGGCGGCTCTGCCGGCCTCGGCATCGTCGTGGCTGGCCAGCGGTGTCGGGTCGTATGTCGGACTGGTCACCATCGCGAGGATCTCGCCGGTCTTCGGGTCGAGCGCCACGACCGCCCCCTTACGGTTGCCGAGCGCGGTGGTCGCGATTTGTTGGATCCGGGGTACCAGCGTGGTGACGATACTGCCACCCCGTTGTTTGCGTCCGGTCACCAGGTCGGAAACCTTGGAAACGAACAGGCGGTCGTCCTCCCCGGAGAGGATGTCGTTCTGGGAGTTCTCCAGGCCGGCGGAGGTGTACAGGCCGTAGTAGCCGGCGACGGCGGCATACAGTTTCCCGGCCGGGTACTGCCGCTGGTATTTGTACTCGTCGTCGGACGGCACCGAGCTCGCGACCGCCTGCCCGCCGGCCACGCCGATCCAGCCGCGTTCCCGTTCGAACCGTTCGGTGATCTGGCGGGCGTTGTTCGGTTCGTGACGCAGTTCGCCAGCCTGCTTCGCCTGTAGCCAGTTGGCGTTGACCAGCAGGGCGGTGAACAGCACCAGGCAGGCGACGGCGACCTTGCGGATGGGCGCGTTCACGTCGTCCGCACCGCCTGGGTGGGGCTGTCGGCGACGGCGTTCGGGTCGAACAGCGGCGCGGCCGGGGTGGCCGGGCCGGGCCGGCGGTAGGAGTCGCTGATCCGCAGCAGCAGCGCGATGATGGCCGCGTTCGAGACGATCGAAGAGCCTCCGTAGGAGATGAAGGGCAGCGTCAGGCCGGTCAGCGGGATGAGTCGCATGACACCGCCGACCTGCACGAACACCTGGAGGGCGAACGAGGCGGCCAGGCCGGTCGCGAGCATCTTGCCGAACGGGTCACGGGCGCCGAGCGCGGCCCGCAGGCCACGGGTGACAACCAGCCCGTAGATGACGAGGATGGCCATGATCCCGGCGAGGCCGAGTTCCTCACCGATGCTCGCGACGATGAAGTCGGTGTTGGCGAAGGGGACCCGCTGTGGGCTGCCCTGCCCGAGCCCGGTGCCGGTGATCTCGCCGGCGGCGAACCCGAACAGGCCCTGCACCAGCTGATACGAGGTGCTGGTGGGGTTGTCGCCGTCGAACGCGTGCAACCAGCCGTCCACCCGGACCTGGACGTGCCCGAACAGGTGGTAGGAGATGACCGCGCCGAGCGAGAACAGGGCGAGCCCGATAAGCACCCAGGACGCCCGTTCGGTCGCGACGTAGAGGATCACCAGGAACATGCCGAAGAAGAGCAGGGACGAGCCGAGGTCCTTCTCGACGACGAGGACGCCGAGGCTCGCGAGCCAGGCGACGAGCACCGGCCCGAGGTCCCGGGCGCGCGGGAAGTGGATCCCGAGGAAGGACCGGGAGGCCACCGAGAGCACCTCGCGTTTGTTCACCAGGTAGCCGGCGAAGAAGACCATAAGAATGATCTTCGAGATCTCGCTGGGCTGGAAGGTGAACGGCCCGACCCGCAGCCACAGCCGGGCGCCGTTGATGGTCGCGCCGAACACCGGCATCGCGGGCAGCACCAGGAAGACCAGGCCGACCAGCCCCGCCGTGTAGGCGTAGCGCGACAGCGTCTTGTGGTCCCGGATGACCGCCAGCACCAGCACGAAGACGACGAGCGCGAGCAGCGTCCATATCATTTGTAACGGTGCGACGCCGGACGGTATCTTTCTGCCGGCCTTCTCGGCGGCTTCCACCTTGGCCAGGTCCAGCCGGTAGATCATGACGAGGCCGAGGCCGTTGAGGGCCGCGACCAGCGGGAGCAGTACCGGGTCGGCGGCCGGCGCGAACCGGCGCACGGCCAGGTGGGCCACCCCCCACAGCGCGCTGAAGCCCAGGCCGTAGACGAACACCGACGTGGTGATCTTTCCGTCGACGGCGAGCACGACGGCCGCCAGGGCGGCGGTGGCGAGCAGGCCGGCGAACAGCAGCAGGGAGAGTTCTCGCCGACGGTACGGCGGCAGATGGACATCGGCCGGTATCGGGAACCGGGCGAAGGTTCCCGTGAGATCGACCGCCTTGCCGCGAAGCGGAGGGAGAACAGTCATCCTGTCGGCGTCATCCAGGCGTCGAGACCGGCGGGGCCGCTGGGATGGCCGGGTTACAGTTCGAGACAGGAGTGGTGGCGCAGAGTGCCGATGGGCTGGTGACAGCGCCCAGGGAGCCCTGAGCGTCCCCGGCGTTCTTCTCCCCGTCGCTGCCCGCTGGCGTCGGCGCCACCGTCGGTGCTGTGCTGGCGTCGGCCGGGTGCGTGGCGGGGAACTGGGCCCGCAGGTTGGCGACATAGCGCTGGATCTCGCTGAGACTACTGGCAGAGTAGCCCTTCTCCACCTGCAGCTTCCCCTCGTCGTTGAGATCGCTCAGCGGTATGGAGGGCTCCTTGAACCGGTGCAGAGAGAAGCCGGCGATGCTCCCCTCGACACCCTCGAAGATCGCTACCTGGTCGCCGTCGACCCCGACGTAGTACCGGTTGTGCAGGTAGAACCAGCCGCAGACGGTCACGATGGCCAGGACGATCACCACGCACAGGATGATGAAGGCCGGCCGGGGCGGCGACCGCCGGGCGAGCGGCTGCGTGTCCTCGTCCACCACGCTGTCGGAGCTCTCGGCACGCGGCGCGGGGCCGTGCCGACCGATTCGCGCGCCTCTGGCGGCCGGGGAGTCCTGGTCGCCGTACCGGGGGTTCGGCCCGGTACGGGCGGCCAAGGCTCCCGGCACGGCCTGCTTCTCCGCGGCGGCACCGGCTACGAGCGGGCTGGTGTCCTCGCCGTCGTCCTCGACGACGTCGGCGACGACAACGGTGATGTTGTCCGGCCCGCCGCCCTTGAGCGCGAGCTCGACCAGCCGGTCGACGGCCTCCTGCGGCGTCGGCAGCAGCAGCGCCTCACGGATGGTGGTTTCCGTCACAACGCCGGACAGCCCGTCGGTGCACAGCAGATAGCGGTCGTCCGGGATCGCCTCCCGGATGGACAGGTCCGGCTCGACGTCGCGGCCGTCGAGCGCACGCATCAGTAACGACCGTTGGGGATGCGTGTCCGCCTGCTCGGCCGTGATCCGGCCCTGGTCGACGAGATCCTGCACCAGGGTGTGATCGTGGGTCACCTGGTTGAGCACCTCGTGCCGCAGCAGGTACGCCCGGGAGTCGCCGACGTGCAGCACCCCGAGATGGGTCCCAGCGAGCAGCAGGGCGGTGACCGTGGTGCCCATGCCCTCCAGCGCCCCGTCCTGGACGGACATCTCGCGCAACTGGTTGTTGGCCTGGTGCACCGAGTCGGCCAGCACCTCCAGGACCGCGCCGCTGGTGATGTCGTCGTCCAGGCCGGCCAGCTGGGAGATCACGGTGGAGGAGGCGACCTCCCCGGCCGCGTGGCCGCCCATTCCGTCGGCCACGGCCAGTAGCCGAGTGCCCGCGTAGGCGGAATCTTCGTTGCCTTCCCGGACGTGGCCGACGTCCGAGCGAACGGCGTAGTGAAGCCTAAGGCTCACCGGTGAAGCTCCAGGACGGTTTTCCCGATCCTGACCGGCGCGCCGAGAGGAACCGGCATGGGACTGGTCACTTTCGTGCGGTCGAGGTAAGTACCGTTGGTCGAGCCCAGATCTTCGACGAACCACTGGCCGTCGTGGGGGACGAGTCTTGCATGTCTCGCGGATGCGAAGTCGTCCTCCAGCACCAGAGTCGAGTCCTGTGCACGTCCGATGGTGACAGGCGCCGGTCCGAGCGGAAGAATCGTCCCCGCGAGATGTCCCTTCGTGACGACCAGCTTGCTCGGTGTGCGCGCCCGCCGGCTGGCGGGCGCGTTCTGCGGGCCGGCCGGCGGCGGTGCCGGACGGGCCGGGTGCGCGGGCACGGGCGCCGGCTGGGCCGCCGCTCCGTGGCCCAGCCCCTGGACGTTCTGCCGTTGCCGTTTCGTCGGCCCGAACATGTCCGCGCGCACCGCGCGGACGGCAGCCAGGACGAACAACCACAACAGCGCCAGGAAGCTGATTTTCACGACCAGGAGGACCAGGTCGCTGGGCTGGGATCCGCTCACGGCGTCCTACCAGGCGTGCTCGTTCGGATCCGCCGCCCCCGGCCCAGCGGGACGATCACCGTAGGGATCCCGGTCCTGCGGACGCCGGCCCTCCCCAGGGGGGACCCGGCCCGGACGCTGGGTGTCCTGCTCGTACAGGTCGGCGTCGTCCGGCCGCACCGGCGCGACACCGTGCCGTGGGTCGCCGCCGCGCCGTGGGTCGCCGCCGCGCCGTGGGTCGCCGTAGCCGGGCTGGCCGCCACGACTGGGCGCACCCGGAGGCGCACCCGGGCCGTAGCCGCTCGGCGGAGTACCGGGAGGCCGGCCGCCGGACTGGTCGTACGGGTTGCCGCCACGGTACTGGCCCTCCCTCTCCCCGTACGGGTCGTCGTAGCGGGAACCGCCACCATACGGATCCCCCGGCCGGCCTCCCGCGGGCTGGCCCCTGACCGGACGTCCGCCACCCTGGTACGGCGGTTCCGCGGGCGGGGGCGGATAGCCGCCGGGGGAGCCACCTCTACGCGGGTCATCACGATACGGGTCGTCACGGTACGGGCCCGCCGGCGCGGGCGGGTAGCCGCCGGGCGGGCCGCCACGCCGCGGCTCACCCCGATAGGGATCGCCACCACGGTACGGGTCGCCCCGGTAGGGATCCGCCGGCGGGGGGGCAGGCGGGTAACCACCAGGGGGGACACCCTGGCGCGGGTCACCACGGCGGGGATCGGCAGGCCGTGCCCGCGGGTCGCCAGAAGGAGCAGGCGGCGCCGAGGCGGGGGGATACCCACCCGCCGGGCCCGGTGGCGCGCCCGCGGGGACCGGCGCGCCCGCCGGGACGCGCCCGGCGGCCCGGCCCCTGTCGGCGCCCCGTGGATCGTCCCGCCGGAAGGTCAGGATCGTCGCGCCCAGTTCGATCTGATCACCGCTGGCGAGCTTCACCTGGCTGGCGGCCCGGCCGTTGACGATGCTCCCGTTGGTCGAACCATGATCAACGTAGACGAACTGCCCGTCGGGCATCCGACGCACCTCGCCGTGCCGGCGGGATACCCCGGTGTCATTGAGACGGATATCACATTCCACGCTGCGGCCGATGACCGTGACCTCGACGTCCAGCGGGTACTCACGCTCCTCCCCGCCGACCCGGCCATCAGGCCCCGGCCTGGTCGAGACGACAAGCCGAGGAGCCCCCGGCGGCATCGGCCGCGACCGCCCCGCCGCACGCCTGCCAGCCACCGCGCCCGGATCGGCCGCGGCGACACTGCTACGGATACGGAACACCCCGACATCGAGATCGCCAGCCTCGGCCAGCCGCACCCCCACCGGCCCCACGAACGTGTACCGCTGCTCGGCGGCATGCTCCCGAACCATCTCGGCCAGCTCGTCACAAAGCGCTCGCGTATAAGGAGCGAGCCGGGCGAAGTCGCTGGTGGCAAGCTCGACCGCGAACTCGTTCGGGACGAGCACCCGGTTCGCACTGGTGGCACGCCGGTCATCGGTCTCACGAGCCAGCGCGCTTGCGATCTCGACCGGCTCGACACCGCCCTTGAAGACCTTGGCGAAGGCGCCCTCGACGAGGCCGCCCAGGCGACGCTCGAAGCGCTGCAGCACGCCCATCTCGGCCTCCCCTCCTCCCCCGGCCTGCTACCGGCACTGAGATCGTATGCTTCCGGTTGAGCACCGCCCACGTCTCGGGCGGCTCGGATCGCGTGATAGCGTGATAGTCGCACTCGGGCGAGTGGCGGAATGGCAGACGCGCACGGTTCAGGTCCGTGTGTCCTGACGGACGTGGGGGTTCAACTCCCCCCTCGCCCACGAGCTGGCTCATGCTGGTCGCCCCCTGGGGGGGGCTTCCCCGGGGGCCGAGATGTCTGCCGGGGGGCCGAGCCCCCCGGCACCCCCCACGGTTCTGGGGTTGGGGTTGGCGTCGGCGAGCGTGATCGGTAGTAGTCGACGCTGACGCCGGCTAGCAAGCGCGAGCTCCTCACGGCGAAGTTCTGGCGCGCGCCGCCCTACGCAGATCGCCGACTGGGCCGGCGCGGCGGACCTGACGCTCGACGACGACGAGCTTGCGACCGTCGCCGCCGCGATCGAGTGCTCGGGCGCCGGCGAAGGCCCCAGCCAGCCGCTGTTGCCCATCCGTCCCTGAAAGACCTTTCATGTATACCGTCGCGGTTGCGTTCGGCGTCCCCACGGCATCGGCAAGTTCGAACAGCGCGTCGCTCCGCCGGGCCGGGCAGCGGTAGAACTCCCCTCGGAGCCGACCCACCACATTCGGGTATTCGACCGCAGGGACGTTGTGGGCCGAACTGTCGCGCCGCGGCCTTCTGTTTGATCATGGTGTCCTTGGCGGGAAGCAACGGTCAACAGGAGGTCGTTTCATGCCATGACGACACGCCGGAACATCCCTGATCATCATCACCTATCACGAAATGTGACCGAAAGAGGTCAAAGTGACAAGTTGAAGGTAAGAGTCCGGTAGCCTGGAGTGCCGGTTATCGTGGCGCTGACTAAGATGAGGGGAGTGGCACCTTCTGGAACGGCCGATTTACGGGAGCTGCTGACGGCGGTGGAACGCGCCGCTCCCGCCGACGCGGTGCACGCGGTGGCGGGTGAGCTGGCCCGGATGATCGGCGCGTTTGGGGTCTCCTTCCTGATCGCGGACTATGCGGGCGGTTATCTGGCGCGGTTTCCCGATGGGGACGGGGCGGGCGGAAACACGATGGAACGGGTGTCGGCGGACGACACCGTCCACGGGCGGGTGTTGCGGACACAGCGGATGCGGGTGTACCGGTCCTCGGCCCGGACGAGTGTGTATGTGCCGGTCACGGCCCGCGGTGAGGCGATCGGGGTGCTCGAGGCACACCTGCCTGCCGGTGCCACCGAGGATGCTGTCGAGACCGTCGCCGCCACGGGGCATGCCCTGGCCTACATCGTGATCACGAACCGGCGGTACACGGATCTGTTCGAGTGGGGCCAGCGTTCCGTCCCGCTCGGGCTGGCGGCGGAGATCCAACGGCGGTTGCTGCCGGAGTCGTTCACCTGTGAGGGTGCGCAGGCGACGGTGGCCGGCTGGGTGGAGCCCGCGGGATCCGTGGCCGGGGACACCTTCGACTACAGCTTCGGGCGTTCCCAGCTGTATGTGTCACTCACCGACGCGATGGGACACGAGCTGGCGGCGGCGCTGCTGGCGACCCTGCTGGTGGGCAGCCTGCGCAACGTCCGCCGTGGCGGTGGGGATCTCGCCGAGCAGAGCGTGCGGGCGAACACGATGATGGCGGCGCACATTCGGCCCGACCAGTTCGTCACCGGTCTGCTGCAGCGCCCCCTCCTCACGATCGAGTTCGTTCTCTAGCAGCCGGAGGCTGCTGTCGGGCAGGTTCCCGGTGTCCCGCCAGAGCAGCAGTTCGTCCCGCTCCGCCTCGATCATGGTTCTGCGGACGTGACCGAACACGGCGCTGGCGCTCTCGGCTGCGAGGCTGGCCGTGGTGTCCACAGCCAGCGCCGCGAGGATGTCCTCGCTCCGTCTCCTGCGGATGTCCGCGATGTTCCGCAGCCGTTCGACGATGTCCTCGGGGACCGACTCGCGGTTCTGGAGCGACTCCAGCGCTCGCAGCCCCGCGTCCGCCGCCGCGATCCGTGCCCGTGCGCGCAGGCGCTGGTCCTCGTCCAGGTCGGGTCGTACCCCCAGCCACCGCAGCAGCGGCCCGAAGGTGAGTCCCTGACCGACGAGTGTGACCAGCACCGTGACGTACGCGCAGAACAGCAGCAGGTCGTGCTGCGGGAAGGGGACGCTGCCGGCGGACGGTGGCAGCGCGAAGACGGCGGCGAGGGAGATCACTCCGCGCATGCCCGTCCAGGACAGAGCGGTCAGTTCACGGCCGGTGAGGTTCGGGTGCGGCGAGAGGATCCGCAGCCGCACGGGCAGCAGGGTGGGCAGCAGCAGCCACAGGGGGCGTAGCAGCACGATCGAGGCGGTCGTGACCGTCGTCGCGGCGATCACCGTGCTGACCGGATACTTCTGGATGTTGTGGAGGACGGCCGGCAGCTGCTGGCCGATGAGGAGGAAGACGAATCCCTCCAGCAGGAGGTCGACGAGGTGCCAGACGGCCACGGCGTGCAGGCGCGCGGGCCCGGACTGCAGCCGCCGTGACCGGTGGCCCAGGACCAGGCCCGCGACCACCGCGGCGAGGACGCCGGAGCTGTGGGCGGCCTCCGCCGGCAGGTAGGCCAGGAACGGGGTTGCCAGCGAAAGGGTGGTCTCCACCACCGGTTCCTCCAGCCGGCGACGGACCAGCCCGACGATCCAGGCGACGGCGAGGCCGAATGTGATCCCCCCGGCGAGGGCCAGGACGAACCGTCCCACCGCGGACGGCACGTCGAAACCCCCGCCGACCAGCGAGGCCACCGCCACCGTGTACACGGTCAGAGCCGTCGCGTCGTTGAGGAGGCTCTCCCCTTCGATCACGGTACGCAGCCGTTCGGGCAGGCCCACCCGCCGTCCGATGGACAGCGCCGAGACCGGGTCCATCGGAGCCAGCGCGGCGCCGAGAGCGCAGGCGGCCGCGAATGACAGACCGGGCACGACCACTGCCAGCAGGTAGCCCGTGAGAAGAGCGGTCGCTATGATCAACAGGACGGACAGTGAGATCACGGTCCGGAGGTTCGCGCGGATCCCCGTCAGGCTCGAGTTCAGTGCCGCGGAGTACAGCAGCGGCGGCAGGACCAGGACGAGGACGACCTCGGAGTCCAGTGCGATGTTCGGACCGGGCAGCAGGGCGTACAGGATGCTGGCGGCGACGAGCAGGACCGGCGCCGGCAGGCCGACCCTCTGCGCGGCCAGGGCTGCGAAGATAATCATTCCCGCGCCCAGCAGCCCGTAGGCGACGTCGACCAGCACTGTCCACTCCACCCTCCGGCATCCGCCGTGTCCGTCGTCTACCTGGACGTCCGGATGAATTCGTCACGGGTCCGTGTGAGATCGACGAGTTCGGGACCGGCGTAGGCCCGCTCGCCGGTCGTCCGGCACGGCGCGCGTCCCCGGTTACGACGCGGACGCGGCGGATCGCGGATCCGTCATGCGGAAGGAATTCCCCTGGGAGCGGGTGGGGGCCGGCCGGTGGCACACCAACGCCGACTACGTTTCGCCGTCGGCCGCGCCGTTCACGAGCCAGGACTCCACGTCGCAGGCACGCCACAGGCTGAAGTGGGGGACTTCCTGGACGGGATCGGGAAAGTCCGGTCGACGGGAGAGGAGCCGGGCCCGTTGCACGGAGATGCCCAGCCTCTGGGCGATGTCCCCGGTCGTCCACAGTTGTTTGCCGCCCATTCCACCACCGTACGGCAATACGGCCGGCTCACTCCCGCGGATGCGCGGCATGGGCACGGGCCGGCCGATCCCGATATAGAAATAAATGGAATGAATTCTTGCGGAATGCATCCATCCGCACTCCTCGGTCTCGCCGGTGGCCATGATAAGCAAGATCCATGTTGCTTGAAGTGATTGAACTTTCTACCATGAGTAATAGCCAGCTTGTCCGCTGTCGGATGAGGTCCCGGTCGGGAAGATCCGTTTCTCTGGCCGTGCACCGGGCAGCGCCCGCACCATTCCCGACCTCCGACAACCGGGAGGAAGCACACGGTGGCAGTCGGGAGGTTCCTGCGCGAGGCTGCGACCTCGTTGACGACGCCCCTTCTACCTGACGACTATCTGGGCCTGATCGATCCGCTCTGGTCCCACCGGAGGCTACGCGGGCGGGTCGAAGCCCTCCGGCCGGAGACCGCCGACGCCGCGACCATCGTGATCCGCCCTGGCGCGGGCTGGAAGGAACATCGTGCGGGCCAGTACGTCCGGGTCGGCGTGGATGTCGACGGCGTGTGGCAATGGCGTCCCTACTCGGTGTCCTCACCGCCTGGACGTCCCGGCGGCACATTCTCGATCACCGTCAAGATCCTGGTGAACGGGCGGCTGTCCCCCTACCTCGTCGAGCGGATCCGACCCGGTGCGATCGTTCGCCTGGAACATCCCCAGGGGCAGTTCGTGCTGCCCCGGGCCTTGCCGGAGCGGTTGCTGTTCGTGACGGCCGGCAGCGGTATCACACCGGTCATGTCGATACTGCGCGGACTTGCGCTCGGCGACGAGATGCCGGACGTGGTTCTCGTGCACTCGGCTCCGACACGGGACGCCGTCATCTTCGGTGAAGAGCTACGGGAGCTGGCCCGCCGCTTCCCGGGCCTGCGGCTGCACGAACGGCACACCCGGACCCGGGCGGGACGGCTCACCATGACCGAGCTGGCCACGGTCTGCCCCGACTGGGCCGAACGGGCGGCCTGGGCCTGCGGACCTCCGGGGCTGCTCGCGGACGCCGAGGCCCGGTGGCGCCGGGCGGGGATCGCCGACCGGTTGCGGGTGGAGCGTTTCCGCCCTGTCACGGCTTCGGAGGGTGGTGCCGGGGGCCGGGTCCGGTTCGCCAGGAGCGGTCGGGAGGTGGACGCCGACGGCGACGCCCCGCTGTTGGTGGTGGGGGAGAGCGCCGGTGTCCTCATGCCCAGTGGCTGCCGTACGGGCGTCTGTCGTAGCTGTGTGGCACGGCTCCTGTCCGGCCGGGTGCGGGACCTGCGCACCGGCCGGGAACACGGCGACACGGATGATCATATCCAGACGTGCGTGTCGGCCACGGCCGGCGACATCGAGATCGATCTGTAGGAGGGATGAGTATGGCAGGCACGACACAGCTCACCGCTGTGGATGTCGAGGAGTTCGGTCGTGCGCTCGACCGGCTCCGCGAGGAGATCCTGGCGAGTCTGGGGGAGGGCGACGCCCGCTACATCCGCCGGGTGATTACCGTTCAGCGGAGCCTGGAGGCGGGGGGACGGGCGGTCATGTTCGCCTCCCTGCTGCCCCCGGCGTGGCTGGCGGGCACTGCGATGCTGGCCACCGCCAAGATCCTGGAGAACATGGAGATCGGGCACAACGTTCTGCACGGGCAGTGGGACTGGATGCGCGACCCTGAGATCCACTCCACCGTCTGGGAGTGGGACTCCGGGTCTTCCGCCGAGCAGTGGAAACATTCCCACAACTATGTGCACCACACCTACACGAACGTTCTCGGCAAGGACCGGGACATTGGCTACAGCGCGCTGCGGGTCCACCCGGAGCAGCCCTGGCATCCCCTCTATCTCGCCCAGCCGCTGTACAACCTGATGCTTGCAGTGGTCTTCGAGTGGGGAATAGCGATCTACGACTCCGAGCTCGAACGCGCCTGGCGGGGCGAGAAGAACTGGGCCGAGACCCTGACCCAGCTGTCGACAGCGCTGCGGAAGGGAGGACGTCAGGTGCTCAAGGACTACGTGGCCTTCCCGCTGCTCGCCGGCCCGGCTTTCCTGCCCGTTCTGTTCGGTAACCTCACCGCCAACACCATCCGCAACGTCTGGGCTCATATGATCATATTCTGTGGTCATTTCCCGGAAGGAGCCGAGGTTTTCACCGAGGAGCAGATCGAGGGGGAGACCCGCGGCGAGTGGTACCTGCGGCAGATGTTGGGCTCGGCCAACATCGAGGGCTCCGCGTTGTTCCACATCCTGACCGGGAACCTGAGTTTTCAGATCGAACACCACCTTTTTCCCGACCTGCCCAGCAACCGGTACGCCCAGATCGCGCCGGAGGTACGCGCCCTGTGCGCACGTTTCGGCATTCCCTACAACACCGGCTCGTTGCCGCGGCAGACGTCCAGCGTGTGGAAGCGCATTCTGCGGCTGGCGCTCCCAGGCCCTGCTCGATGGCCTGTCGATCTCGGTGATGACCGCGCCCACCGGTCCGAGCACGCACACGCCCACCGCATCCCCGCCGAGAGTGTGGTGTGAGATCCGCGCCCGGGAGCGCTCGAGCTCCTCGAAGTCGAGCCTCCTCGAAGTGGGCATCGCCAACCCGACCGGCGGGCACGTGGCGCGGATCGGCGGGCGTGGCAGTGCACAGCGGTCCGGGCCGGTTGGCGAGTCGGTAGATTCACGGGGGTGACGAGCCTGGAACGTCTTCTCGACGAGCGGTTGGGCGCGGCCTTCACGGCCGTTGCCGGCGAAGAGGCTGCCGGCGAACAGGTCGATCCCGCCATCCGGCGGTCGCAGCGGGCGGACTATCAGGCGGACGCGGCCCTCTCGCTGGCTCGCCGCCTTCGTCGCAGCCCGCGTGACATCGCCGCCGAGGTGGTCAGGACCGCCGAGCTCGACGACCTGTGCGAGACGGTCGAGGTGGCGGGGCCGGGGTTCATCAACCTGCACCTGGCCGCGTCCGCGCTGGAGCGCCTGCTCGGGGAGATGCTCGACGACGAGCGGCTGGGCGTCGCGCCGGTGCCCGAGCCCGAGGTGGTCGTCGTCGACTACTCCGGGCCGAACGCCGCCAAGGAGATGCACGTCGGCCATCTCCGGTCGACGATCATCGGGGACGCCGCGGTGCGGCTGCTGGGCTGGCTGGGCCATCAGGTCGTCCGGCAGAACCACATCGGGGACTGGGGCACGCCGTTCGGCATGCTGGTCGAGCATCTGCTCGACGTCGGCGAGTCCGAGGCCGCCCACGAGCTCTCCGTCGGCGACCTCAACGCCTTCTACAAGGCCGCCCGGGTGAAGTTCGACGCGGACGAGGCGTTCAAGGAACGTTCCCGGCTACGGGTCGTCCAGCTCCAGGCCGGCGACCCGACGACACGCCGGCTCTGGCACGTCCTGGTCGGCGAGTCGAAGACGTACTTCCTGACCGTCTACTCCCAGCTCGGCGTGCTGCTCACCGAGGCGGACTTCCGCGGGGAGAGCTCCTACAACGAGCAGTTGGGCCCGGTCGTCGACGAGCTGGCCGAGCTGGGGCTGCTGCGGCTGAGCGACGGCGCACTGTGCGCCTTCCCGGAAGGGTTCAAGAACCGGGATGGTGAGCCCCTGCCGCTCATCGTGCGCAAACGGGACGGCGGCTACGGGTACGCGACCACCGATCTGGCGACGATTCGTCACCGGATTCGCGACCTGCACGCGACCCGGCTGCTCTACGTGGTGGGGCTGCCGCAGTACCAGCATTTCGAGATGATCTACGAGGTGGCCCGGGAGGCCGGCTGGCTTCGTGAGCCCGTACGGGCCGAGCACATCGGGCACGGGTCGATCCTGGGCGCCGACGGCAAGATGCTGCGGACCAGGGCCGGCGACTCCGTGAAACTCGTCGCCCTGCTGGAGCAGGCCGTTTCCCGGGCGGCCGACGTCATCGCCGTGAAGAATCCCACGCTGGACGCGGAAACCCGTGCGCAGGTCGCCCAGGCGATCGGGACCGGTGCCGTGAAGTACGCGGACCTCTCGACCGACCGGTCGAAGGACTATGTCTTCGACCTGGACCGCATGCTGGCTTTCGACGGCAACACCGCACCCTATCTGCAGTACGCCCACGCGAGGATCTGCTCGGTGTTCCGCAGGGCCGGGCTGACCTATCCGGTCGCCGCCGCCGACATCCGGGTCGACGAGCCCGAGGAACGTCATCTCGCGATTCATCTGCTCAGCTTCGGCGACGTGGTCGAGGGCATTGCCGACTCGCTCGAGTTCCACCGGCTGGCGGGTTATCTCTTCGGCCTGGCGGCCGCTTTCACGAATTTTTACGAGAAATGTCCTATTCTCCGTGCCGAGGAGCCGGTCCGCGTCAGCCGGATCGCCCTGTGCGATCTGACCCGGCGTGCCCTCGCGACCGGCCTTGACCTGCTCGGGATAACCGCGCCCGAGCGGATGTGACCGGATTTTCCGACCACCGGCACCAGCACCGGCACCGGCGATGCCCCTGCCCCCTGCCCTGGCTCCTGGCCGGCCCCTTGCCGCGGTTCGGCCCGGGGCCGGCCATGGGCGCGGGCCTGTCACGGCTGGCCGGCGGCGACCGGCTGCCGGGCGGGCAGGTGCGCTTCGGGGCGGGCGAGGTAGTAGCCCTGCACGAGGTCGCAGCGCAGGCCGACGAGCGCGGCAAGCTGCTCCGGGGTCTCCACCCCGTTCGCTATGGCGGTCATGCCCAGGACGTGGGCCAGCTGGATGACGGCGGCGACGATGGCGTAGGAGGTGGGATCGTCGGTCAGCCCGCCGATGAACCGGCGGTCGATCTTCAGGCCGTCGAGCGGCAGGCCGCGCAGCCGGGTCAGGGACAGATGCCCGGTGCCGAAGTTGTCGACATAGATGGCGACGCCGAGGGCGCGCACGGCCTGTAGGGCCGCGGTGACGGTCTCATCGTCGTCCACCAGGGCGCTCTCGGCGATCTCGAGGCAGAGCTGGTAACGGTGATCGGCGTTGGTGGCCCGCAGGAGCGCCTCGATGCCGGGCAGGAAACCGGGGTCGGTGAACTGGCGGATGGAGACGTTGACGCCGATGCGCGGCGGGGGTGCCGGTGCTGGGCCCGCCATCCAGGTGGCCGCCCAGGCGGCCGCGGCATGACAGGCGGTGTGCAGGGCCCACCGGTCCAGCTGGACGACTATCCCGGTCTCCTCGGCGAGGGAGAGGAACGCCTCGGGGTGCAGCAGGCCGCGTTCGGGATGCTGCCAGCGCAGGAGGGCCTCGGCTCCGGCGGCCTCACCGTCGACGCCGACGACGGGCTGGTAGTGCAACCGGAGATCGTCCGTGCCAGGGGCGTTGCGCAGGTCGTTCTCGATGGTGAGCCTGTCCAGGGACGCGTGCCGCATGCTCTCCTCGAAGAGCAGGTAGCGGCCGCGGCCCTGGTGCTTGGCGCCGTACATGGCGATGTCGGCGGCCTGTAGCAGGCCGCCGGGGCCGGGGATGTCCGGCCCGGACAGGGCGACGCCGACGCTGGCGCTGACACTCACCTGACATCCGTCGAGGATCATGGGCTCGGAGAGGGCGGTCACGACCCGTTCGGCGATGGCGCACAGGACGGTTTCCGTCGTGATCTTTTCGCAGACGACGGCGAACTCGTCGCCGGAGAGGCGAGCGACGGTGTCCCCGGGCCGGACAGCGCCCCGCAGGCGGGTGGCGACCTCGCACAGCAGCCGGTCGCCGATGTGATGCCCCAGTGAGTCGTTGACGCCCTTGAACCCGTCGAGGTCGACGAACAGGAGCCCGGTCCGGCGCTGCCGGCCCTGCTTCGACAGGCCCCGCTTCCGCCGGCCCCGGGCGGGCCGGTCCCGCGCCGGCTGGTCCTGCTTCAGGGCCGCACCGAGCCGCTCGAACAGCCCGGTGCGGTTGGCCAGCCCGGTGAGCTCGTCGTGCAGGGCACGGTGGTTGGCGTCGCGTTCGACCTGGTAACGGATGGCCGCCGCGCTCAGCACGGCCGCGGCCGTCCGCACGAACTCGATCTCGTGATCGGTGAACGCACCGGAGCTGGAGCCGGCCGTGCCGGTGGCGTCCGCCGCGGGCACGGCCGGCCCTCCCTGCCGCCCCGGGGCCGGCCGGGCCGAGAGCGGGTCCGGGGCGGCGGCGGTTGGGGGGATGCCAGCCGTGGGGATGCCAGC
>NZ_CEVIVC010000027.1:28942-50624 GCF_982290645.1 Protofrankia sp. CiP1_Cm_nod4 | reverse complement strand
CCGCCGCCACCGTCCTGCGCGAGCCCGTCCGGTTCACCGCCCTGGGAACCTGACCGAGCCCGGCGAAACCGTCCGAGGAGGGGGATGCCGCTCGTCCGGGCGCGGCCTAACATGTGACGAATGGCCGATCTGACGGGTGGGGAGCGCCGGGATCCGCTGAGCGCGCCACGGCGGCCGGTGCCGCCGGACCTCGCCCGGCGGGCGGCCGCCTTCCAGGCCGGTCACGGCCAAGCGGTCGCGACCCGCGACGCCGCCACCGTCGCGCTGCTCCGGGACGCCGAGAACGGGACGGGCATCCAGGTCTGCCTGCTGCGCCGGGTGTCGACGATGGCCTTCGCCGCCGGCATGCACGTCTTCCCCGGCGGGACGGTGGACCCGGCCGACGTCGCCGCCCAGCCGCGGTGGTTCGGCACCGCCGAGACGGGCTCCGCGACAGACTCCGCGACAGCCATCGGAACGGACACGGGAACGGACGTCGGAACGGACACGGGAACGGACGTCGGCGCGGCCCTCGACGCCGAGCCGGCGCTGGCCCGCGCCCTGGTGTGCGCCGCCGTGCGGGAGACGTTCGAGGAGAGCGGCGTGCTGCTCGCCGGGCCCGGCACGGACAGCGTCGCCGACGTCACCGATCCCAGCTGGGAGACCGACCGTCTCGCGCTGGAGAAGAGGCAGCTCAGCATGGCCGCCCTGCTGGCCCGCCGGGGCCTGGGCCTGCGCGTCGACCTGCTGCGCCCGTGGGCACGCTGGGTGACTCCCGAGGTGGAGCCCCGCCGGTACGACACCCGCTTCTTCATCGCCGCCATGCCGGTCGAGCAGCGGACCCGCCCGATACCCGGCGAGTCCGACCGGCTGCTGTGGCTGTCACCGGCCACGGCCCTCGCCGAACACCTGGCGGGACGGCTGGCGATGCTGCCGCCCACCGCGCACACGCTGCGGGAACTGGCCGAGCACGCATCCGTCGCGGCCGTCCTGGCGGCAGCGCGCACCCGGGACCTCCGCCCGGTGCGTCCGAAGATCCTCATCCGTGACGGAGAGGCTCACCTGCTCCTCCCGCACGACGACGGCTACGACCTCCTCCCGGACAACGACGGCCCCGGCCGCACACCCGGCCCCGGTGGACGCGGCGGGGATTCCAGCGCGCCGCGGCCGCCGCGGCCGGCCCGCACGCCACCCCCCGCAGCCTGACAGGGCAGGCCGACGGCACGGACAGCCCGCGGCCCGGCACGGCGCGTCCGACCCCGCGGTGCGGGCGTCCGGCGGGCCGGCTTTCCCGGGCATACCCGTCCGAACCGGAATGACACGGAGCTGTCCGGCCAGCGGTTTCCGCAAGATTCACTCTTGATGATGCCGACGGGCTTCGGCCGGCACACGCCGCGAGCAGTTCTTAGGAGTCCTTGACAGTTCATTGTCCACCTTGTCTACTGACTGCGTAGACAAACGTGAGTATTCCGGCGGCAAAGGAGATCTCCCGATGCCCAGGCTCTCCCGCGGCGACCGGTACGGCCTGGCGCGTGACACGAACTGGACGTTCGGCTGCGTCGACGAGGCCGACGTGTTTCCCGAGGAGCCGCCGTACCGCGTAGTTCCAGCCGTACCGGGATTCCGGACAGGGATTCCGGCCGCGTAACGCTGACAGACCGGTCACCACGTCAACAGACACGTCAACAGATCAGTCACCACGTCAAAGGAGCGTTGCAGATGTCTGTTCTGCCTGAAGTCATCGCGGCCAACGCCGAGTACGCCGCCTCGTTCGGTGACAAGAGCGAGCTGGCCCTGCCGCCGGCGCGGGGCTTCGCCATTCTCACCTGCATGGACGCCCGGCTGGACCCGGCCAGGTACGCCGGGCTCAGCGAGGGCGACGCCCACGTGATCCGCAACGCCGGCGGGCGCGCCAGCGACGACGCGATCCGCTCGCTGGTGATCTCGTACAAGCTGCTGGGCACCAAGGAGTGGTTCGTCATCCACCACAGCGACTGCGGGATGGAGTTCTTCACCGACGAGGTGATCCGCGGCCTGCTCGCCAACAGCCTGGAGACCGCCGCCCTCGGCGACCAGGGCTTCCACGACGTCGGCACCGGCCCGGGCGCCCGTGAGGGCGACTACATCGACTGGCTGACGATCTCCGACCAGGCCACCAGCGTGACCGAGGACGTCCGCCGGGTCCGCAGCCACCCGCTCGTCCCCGGGCGTATCCCGATCTACGGCTACATCTACGACGTCAAGAGCGGCCTGCTCGTCGAGGTCCCGACCGCCACCGAAGCCGGCCGGGCCTCATAGCCCGGACCGCCTCATAGCCCGGATCACAGGCGGCAGGCGGCACAGGCCGGCCGGGACCGGCGAGGCGGCACAGGCCGGCCGTGCGCCTGAGCCGGCCCGCACGCGGCGGTCAAAGGCCCGGGGTGCGGTCAAACCGGGGCGGCTTCAGTATTCTGGGCGGGTCGGCGCTGAACCTGCGCCCCGGGTCGCGGGTACGTCGGACGGTGGGTCTGATCCGCCTCGCCCGGGCACCTCCACCGGCCCGTCGACGACAAGCGCACCGGCTTGTCGACGGCGAGCCGCACGCTGGAGCGTGCCTGTCGGCGCGGCCGTGAACCGGAGGTTCAGGCCGCCACCTGCCCGCGGGATCCCGGCCGTCCGGGGTGCTGCGGGCAGGCACCACCCCAGCTCGCGACGATCGCCATGGTGCGTGACTCATCATCCGGGAGAAGGCATTGGATCGTTTCGCGTACCGGGACGGCGTGCTGTACGTGGAGGACGTCGCCATGGAGGAGATCGCGGCCCGTTTCGGCACGCCGGTCTACGTGTACTCGCACGGCACCCTCGTCACCCACCTGCGGCAGGTGGCGGACGCGTTCGCCGAGCTCAAGCCGCTGATCTGCTTCTCGGCCAAGGCGCTGAGCAACATCCACCTGCTGCGCGGCCTCGCCGCGGCGGGCGCCGGTGTGGACGTCGTCAGCGGCGGCGAGCTGTACCGGGCGCTGCTGGCCGGGGTGCCCGCGCCGCGGATCGTCTTCGCCGGCGTGGGCAAGTCCGACGAGGAGCTGCGGTACGCGGTGCGCTCCGGCATCCGCTGCGTCAACGTGGAGTCCGAGGGTGAGATGCGCGCCCTCGCCCGGGCGGCGGCCGACTGCCAGCTGCCGGTGGGGGCGGCCGTGCGGGTCAACCCGGACGTCGCGGCCGGCTCCCGCACCCCGGCCAAGACCACGACCGGGCGCCGCGGCGGCAAGTTCGGGATCGACCTCGACCAGGTGCACGAGGTGTACCGGCTGGCCGTGGAGGACCGCTGGCTGCGGCCGGCGGGCCTGCACTTCCACATCGGCTCCCCGATCTTCGACCCGCGGGCCTACGGCGACGCCCTGGACAAGGTGCTGACCCTGGCGGAGAAGCTGACCGCCGACGGCGCCCCCGTCCCGACGATCAACATCGGCGGCGGTTTCCCCGCGGACTACGAGGGAGCCGGCGTCCCGGGATGGCCGGACTTCGCCGCCGTGATCGCGCCGAAGCTGCGCTCCTTCGTGGCCGCCGGCGGCACGGTCGTCATGGAGCCCGGCCGCTCGATCGCGGCCAACGCCGGCGTGCTGCTGGCCGGCGTGCGCTACCTGAAGACCTCCGGCTCACGGAACGTCGTGATCACCGACACCGGGATGAGCCACCTGATCCGGACCGCCTTCTACGACACGTTCCACTTCCTGTGGCCGGCCCGGCCGCAGGGCGGCCTGTCCCCGGTGAGCCGTACCGGCGAGCACGACCAGCCGGGCCTGACACGCTACGACGTCGCGGGCCCGGTGTGCGAGTCCAGCGACTACCTCGCGAAGGACCGGCTGCTGCCGCCGCTGCGGCCCGGGGACGTGCTGGCCGTCTTCACCGCCGGCGCCTACGGCATGACGATGGCCAGCCACTACAACAGCCTGCCCCGCCCCGCGGAGGTGCTGGTCGACGGCGGGGACGTCCGGCTGATCCGGCGCCGCGAGACCTACGAGGACCTCGTCCACGCGGAACTGGACACCGCCCTGGAAGACGCCGTTCTGGAAACCGAGCCCGCCAGCTGAACGCCGGCCAGGCGGCACGCATCCTGTCCGCAACCACCCGCGCAGGACATGCTCGGCGCGAGTTTGTTGTCGTGCGCGCTTTTGGCCGCGTCAGCGTACACAGTGACAAACTCGCGCCGATCTTCTCCCGACGCGTGCCGCTGTTCGCGGGGACACGTGCGGGTCTCCGATGCCGCCGTGGGACGGGCAGCCCCGCGCCGTCAGCCGGTACCGGCGCCGGGACGGCCGCTGGCGGGACGGCCGCTGGCGGGACGGCCGCTGGGGGGATGCTCGCTGGCGGGACGGCCGCCGCGCGGGTGCTCTTCGGGTATCCGGCCGCTCCGGAGATGGCCGGTCAGGTTGTACTCGGCCAGGCGCAGCCGTCCGGCGTCCGCCACCCAGCGGGTGACGGACGCGTTGGCGACCGAACCGCTCAGCGCCACCAGCTCGGCCTCGGTCAGGCCCTCGAGAACGAACCGGAACATGATCACGACGGCGTCGTGCGCGGCGACGAGCACCCGGCGGCCGGCCTGCTCCCGGCAGGCGTCCCGCAGGAAGCTGCGCAGCCGCAGCGCCACGTCGGTGAGGGACTCACCGCCCGGCGGCCGGTAGTAGAGCTCCCCGAGATGGGCCCGCCGCCGCACCTCGTCGGGAAACCGGGCCTGCCTGGCGGCCGAGGTCAGCCCGTTCAGCACGCCCGTCTCACGGTCTCGCAGCCGCTCGTCGAGGCGCGGCGGGGGGAGCGGGTGGCCGGCGCGGGCCAGCTCGTCGCGCACGGCACGGGCGGTGTCGTGCGCGCGGGCGTACGGCGAGGACAGCACGACCTGCGGGAGACGTTCCGGCGGCAGCGAGGCGAACCAGCGGCCGAGGTCGCCGGCCTGCTCCCGGCCGAGCGGCGACAGCGGGACGTCGGGATTCCGCTCGGTGACACCGGTGTCGAACGCACCGGCGGCCTCGGCCGCGGCGAGGGCCGCGTTGCCGATGCTCTGCCCGTGCCGCACCACGACGAGTTCCGCCGGCACGCCCCACGCGGCGGCACCATCTGCTGTCGCTATGTGCACGATCACAGCGTATCCGCAATACTTGAACACAGCCGCGACAACCGGGTCGTGATCCGTCCCGGAACCAGCCGAAACCCCGGCGGGACGGACCCGATCCATGCTGCCCTGAGACATGGGGCAGGACGAAACCGGGGCGATCACACGATCGCACGATCAGCGGAGGGCCGCTCGACGCAACGTCAACCGGAACGTCAGGTAGATACGCGACACCACACCTGTAACGGCGCCGTGAAATCGAGATCACAGATGCTCATGCAATCGACAACGGGTAGACAGTACCGATGAGCACTTTCCGCGTGTGGGTGCCAGATGCCAAGACGGTAGGTGTAGCCACCAGCACGGACGGTCGCGAAACCATCCACGAGATGATGACCGACGAGGGCGGCTGGTGGTGGGTCAACGTGCCCGCGGCCGGGCACGGCACCGACTACGCCTTCCTCGTCGACGGCGACGTCGACGAGCTGCCCGACCCGCGCTCGGCCTGGCAGCCGCACGGCGTCCACGGCCGCTCCCGCCTGGTCGACCACTCGCTGTTCCCCTGGTCCGACAGTGCCTGGCGGGGCATCACGCTCGCCGGCAGCGTCCTCTACGAGCTGCACATCGGCACGTTCACCCCGGAAGGCACCTTCGACGCAGCCATCGGACGACTCGACCACCTCGTGGCGCTCGGGGTCGACGCGGTCGAGCTGCTGCCCGTCAACGCCTTCGCCGGCCGGCACGGCTGGGGGTACGACGGCGTGGACCTCTACGCCGTCCACGAGCCCTACGGCGGCCCGGACGGGCTCAAGCGCTTCGTGGACGCGGCCCACAGCCGGGGCATCGGCGTGATCATGGACGTGGTCTACAACCACCTCGGGCCGGACGGCAACTACCTGGCCCGGTTCGGCCCCTACTTCACCGACTCCCACGTCACGCCCTGGGGGCCCGCGGTCAACCTCGACGCGCCCGGCTCGGACGAGGTCCGGGCGTTCATCGTCGACAACGCGCTCGGCTGGCTGCGGCACTACCACTGCGACGGCCTGCGGCTGGACGCGGTGCACGCCTTCGCCGACAACCGGGCCGTCCACCTGCTGGAGGAGATCACCACGGCGGTGCACAGCCTCGCCGCCCAGCAGCGCCGGCCGCTGTTCGTCATCGCCGAGTCCGACCTGAACGACCCCCGGGTGGTCACCGCCCGCGAAGCCGGCGGGTACGGCCTGGACGCGCAGTGGTGCGACGACGTCCACCACGCCCTGTGGGCGGCGCTGTCCGGCGAGCGCCAGGGGTACTACAGCGACTTCGGCAGCCTCGCCACCCTCGCCAAGGCGATGGAGCACGCGTTCGTCCACGACGGGACGTACTCGACGTTCCGGGGGCGCTCCCACGGCCGCCCGGTGCCGGGCCACCTGCCCGCCCACCGGTTCATCACGTTCCTCCAGGACCACGACCAGGTCGGCAACCGGGCGGTCGGCGACCGGGCGAGCGCGACGCTGAGCCCCGGCCTGCTCAAGGTCGGGGCCGCGCTGCTGCTGACCTCCCCGTTCACGCCGATGCTGTTCATGGGCGAGGAGTGGGGCGCGACCACGCCCTGGCAGTTCTTCAGCGACCACGACGCGCCGGGCCTGGCCGACGCCGTCCGCAAGGGCCGCCGCGGCGAGTTCGCCGCGCACGGCTGGGGGCCCGACGAGATCCCCGACCCCCAGGACGAGGCGACGTTCGCCCGCTCCAGGCTCGACTGGTCGCAGCTGAGCGTCCCCCGGCACGCCGGGCTGCTGCAGTGGCACCGGCGGCTGACCGCGCTGCGCAGGACCCTGCCCGGCCTCACCGACCCCGCCCTGCCGAAGGTGCACTGCACCTTCGACGAGGACGCCCGGTGGTTCGTGCTGCGCCGCGGGCAGGTCGCCGTCGTGTGCAACCTGTCCGACCGGCGCCAGCCGGTGCCGGTCGAGGGTGTGCCCTTCGACATCCCGGCCGCCTCCGCCACCGGTTTCACCTTCATGCCGGGACGCATCGAACTGGACGCCGAGTCAGTCGTGATCGCCCGGCTGCTCTGAACGCGCCGGAATTCGTCCCGCCGGCCCGGGCCGGCGGGACAGGTTTTCCCCGGGCCGCGTTTCCCGCGGGCCGGGAAAACCGCCCCGCGAGCGGCATGAATCCATGCGGGGACGCGCGGCCCGCGGCACAGGGGCCCACGCGGGCCGTGTGCGCCCCTGCCCGGTCCGCACGGATCATCCGCCGATACGCGTGAATCAGCGCGAATAAGCACGAATACGCATGAACCCACGTTGACATGCACAAGAAGACGCTGATACGCACAAATACATGCGAACTTGTATGTGTGCGCGTGAATATGTGCAGACACGTCCCGATGTGCGCCGGCCCGCGTGTGCGCGCCGGCCCGCGTGTGCGCGCCGGCCCGCGTGCGTGCCGGCCCGCGTGCGTGCCGGCTCCCGTCAGAGCCGCCGGTCCTGCTCCTCGGCGCCGGACAGCACGAGATACAGCAGCCCGAGGATGCAGACGGACAGCACCAGCACGACGACCAGCAGAACGATGTAGTCCGTCATCCGTCCCCATCCCCTCCGGGCCGCCTCCGACGCGACGGGCCGGCGACGACGCGGACCCGGCCGCGACCACCACCCGGCTGCCGGGTGCGGCGGCGTCCCCCGATGCCCACCGACATCCGTCGGCATCCATCGGCATCCGCCGGCGATATGTCCACCGGGGTGCTCGGTCGGCCCGGCGCGCTCGGCCCGTGTGGCGACAAGTGTCCCGCCACCCGGGCGACGGGACAACCGTCGCGGCGCCCACCCGGGCGGCTGGGGGCTGGGGGCTGGGCGGACGGTCAGCCGCCGGTGCTCGCCGAGCCCTCCCGGACGACCATCTCGTCGGACCCGCCGTCACGGGCGAGCGCGGACAGCCGCGACACCGCGCGCTGGAACTTCTTGCGGTGCGGGCCGGCGAACATCTCCGGGGAGAACAGCTCGTCGAAGGGCAGGCCGGACGCCGCGACGGGCAGCGACCGGTCGTAGAGCCGGTCGGCGAGGACGACCAGCCGCAGCGCCACCGCCTGGTCGACCACCTGGGCCACCCCGTGCAGGCAGACCAGGCCGACATCGTCGACCAGCGCGCCGTAGCGGGACGGGTGCAGCTCGCCCAGGTGCGCGCACAGGGTGGCGAAGTCATCCTCGCTGGCGGTCGGGATGGCCGCGGCGCGACGGCTGACCTCCTGGTCGTCCAGGGGCACCGGGGGCTTGGGCAGGCCGCGGTGGCGGAAGTCCTCACCCTCGACCCGCAGGACGTGGAACTGCGCGGACAGCCCCTGGATCTCGCGCAGGAAGTCGTCGGCGCCGAACCGGCCGGCCCCGAGGTCCTCCGGCTGGGTGTTGCTCGTCGCCGCCAGCCGGACACCCGACTCCACCAGCCTGGTCAGCAGCGTGGAGACGAGGACGGTGTCGCCGGGGTCGTCCAGCTCGAACTCGTCGATGGCCAGCAGCCGCAGGCCGGCGAGCGCGTCCACTGTCCGGGCGAACCCGAGCGCGCCGACCAGGGAGGTGATCTCGACAAACGTCCCGTACGCCTTGGGCCCCGGCGCGGCGTGCCACAGCGAGGCGAGCAGGTGGGTCTTGCCGACCCCGAAGCCGCCGTCGAGATAGACCCCGGGACGGGTGGGGCCCGCGCCGGCACCGGCGGCCACCGGCCCGCCGTGGCGGGTGCTGCGCCCACCGCTGTTACGGCGGCCGAAGCGCAGCAGGCCGCGCCCGCCGGCGGGCTCCCCCGCCCGGCTGCCGCCGGCGACCCGGCTGGCGAACTGGCCGAGTGCCACGACGGCGGCGGCCTGGCTCGGCTCGGCGGGATCCGGCCGATAGGTGTCGAAACGGACGTCGTTGAACCGCGGCGGTGGCAGCAGGGCCGCGACCAGATCGTCCGGGGGTACCTGAGGATGGCGGTCGACCAGACGTTCCGGCATTTCCACACCTTACGAAAAACCATCGGGCTGATGTTGTCCCAAGAAGTGTCACGCGAGCGAGCTCACATCTTTTTCGCCCCGGACGCTGTGACTTCCGGTCTCCCGCGTCCGGTCCGGTTGCTTTTCAGAAGGCACAATGGACGGCGCGGGCCCGGACAACCCGGGAAGACACGGCAACGGCACAGCACGACACGACACGACAACGGCACAGCACAACAACGGCACCGCACGGCGCAGCCCTGGAAGGCGCAGCGGCCCGGTGCGCCCCGGTGAGAATAGAGTTGCCGGAGTGCGCCACCTGTTGTCCGGCAATGCCGATGTCGCGGCCAGTACCCACTCGGCGGGCAGCGCCGATGTCACGGACGGTGCCGGCGTTACGACCGGTGCCGGTACCAGCAGCGGCGCCGTGGGCGCCGTCGACCTGGACGCCTGCTACCGGCTGCCGCCGCTCGCCGCCGGGCAGGTGCACGTCCGGTCGAACTTCGTCTCGTCGGTCGACGGGGCCACCGAGGTCGACGGCCGGTCCGGCGCCCTGGGCGGGAGCGCCGACCGCCGGGTCTTCCGGCTGCTGCGCTGGCTCGCCGACGTCGTCCTCGTCGGTGCCGGCACCGTGGTTGCCGAGGACTACGGGCCGGTCATCGTCCCGCCCGACCGGCGCGAGCGGCGGGTCGCGGCCGGGCAGGACGCGGTCCCGCCGGTCGCCGTCGTCTCCGCGGCCCTGCGGCTGGACCCGTCCGCCCGGCTGTTCGCCGCGCCGGTGCGCCCGCTGGTGCTGACCTGCGAGGCCGCGCCCCCCGCCCGGCGCAAGGCGCTCGCGGAGGTCGCCGACGTCCTGGTCTGCGGTGAACGCAGAGTGGATCCCGCTGTGGCCCTGCGTGCCCTGGGCGAGCGAGGGCTGGGCCGCGTCCTGTGCGAGGGCGGGCCGTCCCTGCACGCCGACCTCGCGGACGCCGGCCTGCTCGACGAGCTGTGCGTGACCATTGCCCCGCTGCTCGCCGGCCCCGACCATCTGCGGATGGTCCGCGGCCGGCGCTGGCAGGCCCCACTGACGATGACGCTCAGTCAGGTCCTCGAGGAGGACGGCAACCTGTTCCTGCGCTACCTGCGCCGCTGACCAGCCGCGCGGCCACCGTGCGGCCACCGTGTGGCCACCCGTGGCGGACCGTGTCCAGAGCGGGTCGTCGCTCAGAGGAGCATGCCGGCGCCGACGGTGGCCCCGGTGGCCTCGTCGATGAGGAGCACGCTGCCGGTCGTGCGGTTGCGCCGGTACGGGTCGAAGCACAACGGCGCGGTCGTGCGCACCGTCACCCGGCCGATATCGTTCAGCCGCAGCTCGGCGACGGAGTCGTCCCGGTGCAGGGTGTCGACGTCCACCCGGTAGGCGATATTTTTGATCACGCTGCGGACGGACCGGGTGGTGTGCTTGATCGCGAGCCGGGCCCGGGGCCGCAGCGGCGCGTCCACCATCCAGCAGACCATCAGGTCGATGTCCTGACCGACCGCCGGCTGGTTCGCCGGCCGGGCGATCATGTCCCCGCGGGAGACGTCCAGGTCGTCCTCGAGCCGGACCGTCACCGACATCGGCGGGAACGCCTCCGCCACCGGCCCGTCATAGGTGTCGATCGCGGCGATGCGCGAGGTCAGCCCGGACGGCAGAACGATCACCTCGTCCCCCGGCTTGAGAACACCGCCGGCGACCTGGCCGGCGTAGCCGCGGTAGTCGTGCAGCTCGTCGGTGCGCGGCCGGACCACCCACTGCACCGGGAAACGGACGTCGATGAGGTTGCGGTCGGAGGCGATGTGCAGCTCCTCCAGGTGGTGCAGCAGCGAGGTGCCCTCGTACCAGGGGGTGCTCGGCGACCGGGAGACCAGGTTGTCCCCGCCGAGCGCGGAGATCGGGATGGTCGCCACGTCGACGATCTCCAGCTTGGCGACGAACGCCCGGAAATCGTCCTTGATCCTCTCGAACACGCCCTCGTCGAAATCGACCAGGTCCATCTTGTTCACGCACAGGACGAGATGGGGGACCCTCAGCAGCGACGCGAGGAAGGCGTGCCGCCGGGTCTGCTGGAGCACCCCCTTGCGGGCGTCGACCAGCAGCAACGCGAGGTCGGCGGTGGAGGCGCCGGTGACCATGTTGCGGGTGTACTGCACGTGGCCAGGGGTGTCGGCGAGAATGAACGACCGTTTCGGGGTGGCGAAGTAACGGTAGGCGACGTCGATGGTGATGCCCTGCTCACGCTCGGCCCGCAGCCCGTCGGTGAGCAGCGCCAGGTCGACATAGCCGTCCCCACGTTCCCGGCTGGTGCGCTCCACCGCGGCCAGCTGGTCGGAGAACAGCGACTTGGTGTCGAACAGCAGCCGTCCGATCAGCGTGGACTTGCCGTCGTCGACAGAACCCGCGGTGGCGACCCGCAGCAGTTCCCTCATCACACCTCTCCAGAACGCGTCCGGGCACCCGGAACCAACACCTGCGACACATCCGTCACGGTCATCGCGACCGCCACGGCCATCGGAAGGTCGAAAGAACTGCCCCGGCCATCGGAGGACGACCGCCGCAGCAGCCCATCGGAACCGCCGCAACGGCCATCAGAAATAGCCCTCCCGTTTGCGGTCCTCCATCGCCGCCTCGCTGACCCGGTCGTCGGCCCGGGTAGCGCCGCGTTCGGTGATCCTGGTGGTCGCGACCTCGGCGATCACCTCGTCGACCGTCACCGCGCCCGACGCGATCGCCCCCGTGCAGGACATGTCACCCACCGTCCGGTAGCGGACCTGGCGGGAGAGTACCCGCTCCCCCGCCAGCGGCGGTGTCAGCGGGGTCACCGCGAGCAGCATGCCGTCGCGCTCCACCACCTCCCGGGTGTGCGCGTAGTAGATCGACGGGATCTCCAGGTTCTCCTGCGCGATGTAACGCCAGATGTCGAGCTCGGTCCAGTTCGACAGCGGGAACACCCGGATGTGCTCGCCGGGCCGGTGCCGGCCGTTGTAGAGCGACCACAGCTCGGGACGCTGGTTCTTCGGGTCCCACTGGCCGAACTCGTCCCGGAAGGAGTAGAAGCGCTCCTTCGCCCGGGCCTTCTCCTCGTCCCGCCGCGCCCCGCCGAAGACGGCGTCGAACCTGTTCTCCTCGATGGTGTCGAGCAGCACCGGCGTCTGGAGCTGGTTACGGGAAGCGCCGGGACGGGTGTCCTCGGTGATGGTGCCGGCGTCGATGGCGTCCTGGACGGAGCCCACGACCAGGCGGGCGGACAGCTGCACGGCCCGGGCGTCCCGGAAGGCCATCACCTCGGGGAAGTTGTGGCCGGTGTCGATATGCACCAGCGGGAAGGGCAGCTTCGCCGGCCAGAACGCCTTCTCCGCGACCCGGAGCATGACGATCGAGTCCTTGCCGCCGGAGAACAGCAGCGCGGGACGCTCGAACTCGGCCACCACCTCGCGGAAGATGTGGATCGCCTCGGACTCGAGCGTCTGCAGATGGGTGAGCTCGTAGCCGATCGCGGGCACGCGGAATCCCCCGTCGAGAACAGTGGCGAAAGCCGGCGGATGATTCCACCCAACGTAGCCCACGAAGCGGCCCCCGGGACAGCGACTCCGGCGGGCGCGCGGCGACCAGCGGCCAGTAACCGTCGATCACTGATCGCCAGCCACTGATCGCCAGCCACTGATCGCCAGCCGGTGGCTGCCAGCCGGTGGGCGGCCGCTCGTGACCGGCACCGATCAGCCGGCACCGATCAGCGTCAGGATCTCGGCGGCCAGTTCGGGACGGCAGACCAGCAGGTCCGGCTGGAACGGGTCCGCCCGGTTGTAGACCAGCGCGGATCCGTCGAGCCGGCTGGTGTGCAGGCCCACCGCGCGGGCGACGGCCACCGGCGCGGCCGAGTCCCACTCGTACTGGCCGCCGGCGTGCAGATAGGCGTCTGCCGTGCCACGGACGACCGCCGCCACCTTCGCGCCGGCGGAACCCAGCGGCACGACCGTGCCACCCAGCGCCTCGGCCACCGTGCTGACCAGCGTGGGGGCCCTGGTCCGGCTGGCCACCAGCCGCGGGCCGCCACCACCTGCAGGCGGGGCGGGGGCGACAGCCGGGGCAGCCGGGGCAGCCGGCCTGTTGGTCGTCAGCGTGACGCCCTGCGCCGGGAGCGCGACAGCGCCCACGGCCAGCTCGCCGTCCTGCCACAGCGCCACGTGCACCGCCCAGTCGCAGCGGCCCGGCTCGCTGAACTCCCGGGTCCCGTCCAACGGGTCGATGATCCACACTCGGCGGGCGGTGAGCCGGGCGGGGTCATCGGCCGCCTCCTCGGACAGGACCGCGTCCTGGCCGCGGTGGCGGGCCAGCGCGGCCGCCAGCAGCGCCTGCGAACGGGTGTCGCCGGCGTCCCGCAGCGCGGCGGGATCGGCGAACCCCCGCTCGGCACGGATCCGCAGCAGCAGCGCGCCCGCGTCGGTGGCCAGCCGCGCCGCCAACGCGGCGTCATCGAGCGCGGGAACGACGCGGGCCGGGCCACCGGCAGCCGGAACAGCGGCGGCCGGGACGCCGGACGCCGGGCTGGCGGCAGCCGGGACACCGGACGCCGGGCTGGCGGCGGATGGGTCGCCAGCCGCCAGGGCACCGGATACGGGATCATCGGATGGGGAGCCGCCGGGGGCGGGCCCACCCGTGGCGGCGTCTACGGATATGCCGGGGGCTCCCCCGCCGGCGTCCGCCGGCCGCTGGCTGCTCATCAGCGGAAGTGTGCCACCTGTTGTGACGGCGGGCGGCGCGTCAGCCCGTCACAGGCGGCGGGATACGCACGCCAACCGTTACCGTCACCGGTGTGCGTACCACCGGTGAGAGGACCGCACTGCTGGTCGACGAAGCGCGTGCCGCGGAACTGACCGCTGCCTCGCTGCGCTGGCAGTCAGTGACACTGAGCGCTGTTCAGCTCGCGGAACTGGAGCTGTGGCTGTCCGGTGGGTATCCACCGCGAGGCGGCCTGCCACCAGCGCACGGACGCAACGGCCCAGCCGGCCCAAGCGGCCCAGCCGGCCCGGCCAGTTCCGCTCGGACGCCCTCGACGGCGCCCTCGCCGGCATCGGTCCCAGCGCCGATCTCCCCGGTACCGGCCTCGCCGCTGCCCGCGCAGCACCCGGCACCGCAGCACCCGGCATCGCAGTACATCGTGGACGCCGGGGGCGCCGGCGCCCAGGACGCCGAGAAGTTCCAGGCCGGTTCGACGGTCGCCCTGCGGGACTCCGAGGGCGTCATGCTCGCCGCGCTGCACCTGACCGAGGTCGTGGGCTCGGCCCTGTCCGGGACGGTCGAAGGGCTGCGGCTGCCCGAGCATCCCGACTATCCGGAGCTGCGCTTCACCCCGGCGGCGCTGCGCGCGGAACTGCTCCGGCGCGGCTGGACCGCCGCGGACGAGCCGGCGCCCGTCGCGGTGTGGGCCGACGGCCTGCTGCACACCGCGGACCTGGACCGCATCGAGGCGCTGGGCGCCGGCGGCGACGCTGTCGTCGTACTCGCCCCGGTCGGCGGGGCCGACTCCGCCGACGCCCGCCACCACCTGCGCATCCGCTGCCTGAAGGCGGCGCTGGCCACGATCGGCGACGTCCGGGCCATGCTCGCCCTGGTACCGGTGCGGCCGGTCACCCGTCTGACGGAGTCGGTCGCCTTCGGCCCGGAAAGCGTCATCCGCCCCGAGACCGTCACGGGCAGCGACAGGCAGGCGGCTGCCGGCCACAGCGGCGGCCACGCTGGCGGCGGCGGTGGCGGCGGCGGCGGTGACGGCGGTGACGGCCAGTACCGGCGCGGCGCCAGCCCGGAGATCGACGACCGTGACAGTGAGCCCGCCCTCGCCGGGGAGCTGGCCTACCGGATGCAGGTCTGCCTCGCCTACGGATTCAGCGCGATGACCGCGGGCCCGGCGCCCAGCGCCCCCGGCGCGGCCGCGCTGTCGATGCTGCTCGACCGCGGGACACGGCTGCCACCGCCGCTGACCCCGCCGGCGGTGGCGGCCGAGCTGGTCCGGGCGCAGCCGCCGCGCGGCGAGCGGGGCCTGACCGTGCTGTTCACCGGGCTGTCCGGCTCGGGCAAGTCGACGCTTGCCAAGCTGCTCGTGTGCCGGCTGCTGGAACGCGGGGACCGCAGGGTCACCCTGCTCGACGGGGACGTCGTCCGGCTGCACCTGTCCAAGGGGCTGGGGTTCTCCCGCGAGGACCGCAACGCCAACGTCCTGCGGATCGGCTTTGTCGCGGCGGCCGTGACCGCCGTCGGCGGGACCGCCGTCTGCGCCCCGATCGCCCCCTACGACGACGTCCGCCGCCAGGTCCGGGCGATGGTCGAGGACAGCGGCGGCGGGTTCGTCCTGGTCCATGTCGCCACCCCGCTCCAGGTCTGCGAGGCCCGGGACCGCAAGGGCCTCTACGCCAAGGCCCGCGCCGGCATCATCCCGTCCTTCACCGGCGTCTCCGACCCCTACGAGGAACCCACCGACGCCGACATCGTGATCGACACCGTGGACGCCTCCCCCCACGACGCCGTCCAGACCGTCCTCAGCCGCCTGCGCACCGACGGCTGGCTGGCCCCCTGACCCCGTCCCGTGCCAAGAACCCCACATCAGCGCACCGGCCGGCCGGCCGCATCCCGTCCGACTGGTGAAAGCCACCTCACGTCACGCATGAGAGTGAGGGCGGAAACGGCTGCTGTGGCGACCGTTTCCGCCCTCACTTCCATGGCCGGACCGTTTACGATCATGAAATTCCGGCCGGCTGGGGCAGGTCGTTCCCGCCGTCCCGGCAGCGGTTGTCACCGACGGCCGGGCGGCATGCGTGCCGGGGAGTCAAAGCCGGCGCATACGGTGGCAGCAGTCGACGAAGGCCCGTGAGACGCTGTCGAGCGGGACGCCGGTGAGCACGCTGTCCGCCACGGCGCTCGCCGCGTATGCCACGGTCAGCGCCCGGGCGGGGGCATCCAGCACCGGCCACGGGTCGGCGTCGGGCGGCACGGCCCGGCCGCCGGCGGCGGTGTACCCGCGCAGGAACCGGCCCCACGCCGCCGGCGCCAGCACACCGGCGGCGTACCAGGCGGCCGGCCGGGCGAGATCCCACACCGGGTCCCCGGCGCCGAGATCGTCGACGTCGATGATCCGTAACCCCCGGCCGTCGAGCCGCAGCAGCTGGCCCAGATGCCAGTCCCCGTGCACGAGTACGCCCCCGGGCGCGGGGGCGGAGACGGGGGCCGCCCGGGCCAAGTGGTGGATCATATGGGTCGTACGAGTTGTGCGGGCCGTCCGGGTGCGGCCCGCGCGCGGGTGGGCGCCGGCCGTCTCCTCGGACAGGAGCGTCGCGTACGCGGCAAGGACCTCCCCCACGGCAGGGTCGCCGCCGGCCGAGGCGGGCAGGCCGGACAGCTTCGCCATCGCGCGCTCCACACCCCGGCGGACCCTCGCCGGCGGGACGGGCCCCCGCGGGGGTACCGCGTGCAGCCGGGCGAGCAGGGCCGCCGCCTGCTCCCACGGCAGGTCGTCGACGGCCGTCTCGGGTATCGCCGCGGGATCGTCCGGATACAGGGGCGTGCCCACCGGCCAGGCGCTGACGAGCCGGCCGCGGGCCCGGGTGAGCAGTCCCGGCGCGTCCGCGCCCGGGATGGGCAGGGGCGCGAGCAGGCTGTCGCTCAGCCGGGGATCGGCCGCCAGGCTCAGCCGCAGCGCGAGCTGCGCCGGATCCGTCCCCGGCGCGTGGGCCTTGAGGACGGCGTCGCCGTAACGCACCAGCAGCCTGTCGTGGCGGGCGGACAGGACAGCCGCGGCGGCCGGTTCCCGCTCCCCCACGACCCGCCGGCCGACCGCGGCCAGCGCGGCCACCAGCTCGGCATCGACGGCTCCGCCGCCGGTACGCTCACCCATCCGCGGGCCCGGGATCCGGGCACTCGGCGCTCACGGACCGATTCAACCAGGCCGCCCCGGACGGGACCGTGAACACCGGCCAACGAGCACCGGACGGCCGCGACGCCGGCGGGAACCAGCGGCCCTCCGGACGAGAGGAACATCCGCCATCCACCATGACGGCCCGGGGGCCGTCGGCACGGGAACGCAGGTTCGCGGCGACGATCGGGTCCATACCGTTCCTCGCTCAGTCCCTCGCGCGGGCCGTTCGGCATGTCGGTCCAACATGCCAATATCAGCATGTCGATCCGGAATATCAACCCGAAATGTCGACACGGTGTGCCGCCGTTGCGCGCCGGTAGGTGGTTCGGCGGCACACCGTGTCAGTGGACGGACAGCTCGTGGATGACCGGTGGATGGCTGGCGGGTAGCCGATATGGGCTCGGTGGGTGTCAGGTCAGTAGGCACCTTCCCGGCGCACCACCGCGAACAACGTCCGCCACAGGATGACGAAATCCATCGCCAGGGACCAGTTCTCGACATAACGCAGGTCCAGGCGGACGGACTCGTCCCACTCCAGATCGGACCGGCCACTGATCTGCCACAGCCCGGTGAGACCGGGCTTGACCATCAGCCGGCGGTGCACGTCGCCTTCGTAGCGGGCCACCTCCGCCGGCAGCGGCGGCCGCGGGCCGACCAGCGACATGTTCCCGTTGAGGACGTTGAACAGCTGGGGCAGCTCGTCGAGCGACCATTTGCGCAGAAAGCGGCCGATGGGGGTCACCCGCGGGTCGTCGCGTATTTTGAACAACAGGCCCTCGGCGCGCTCGTTCGCGGCGCGCAGCTCTTCCAGACGCTCCTCGGCATCGAGGTACATGGAGCGGAACTTGTACATGCGGAACGTCTCGCCGCTACGGCCCACCCGGGTCTGTTTGAATATCGCCGGGCCACGGCTGGTCACTCGGATAGCGATACCGACCGCCAACAGGAACGGCAGTGCGAGCAGCACCGCGGCCAACGCGAAAACGCGGTCGACGCATGCCTTGAGAACCCGGCGGGCACCGGTGAGCTCGGGTTCCTCGATATGCAGCAGAGGAAGCCCGGCGACCGGACGGATCGAGATCCGGGGGCCGGTGACGTCGGTGAGCGCCGAACTGACAAGAACGTCGATGTCGCTGCCCTCGAGGGCCAGCATCACCCGGCGGAGCGTTTCACCGTCCATCTGTGGGCAGATCGCGACGGTGGTCGCCATGGTCGCCCCGATGGCGGTGTGCAGGCTTTCCAGCGTCCCCACTATGGGAACGCCGAGCAGGTCGAAGCCGCTGCGTTCGAGCCGGTCGTGGCTGTGCCGGCCGGGCAGGCGGTCCAGGCAGACGCCGACCATGGACCAGCCCGCCGTCGGGTCGCGCTGGGCCAGCCGGACGAGGGTCGCCGCGGCGTCACCGGAGCCTATGACCAGGACTCTGTGCAGGCAGCGCCCACCACGGCGCATACGGTGCAGGATCCCCCGCCCGCAGCAGCGCCCGACGACCGCGAGCAGCGTCGCCATCGGGAACGCGATGAGGACGTAACTTCGGGCGATCTCAAGTTTCGTCGCGTAGGAGATGACCGCGACGCACGCGGTGAGCCGGGCGGACGCGTTGATGACCCGCCTGAACTCCTCCGAACCACCGCCGAGAAAACGCCCTTCGTAGGCGCGCCCGAACGCCATCGACAGCACCCAGGCCAACGGCAGTACGCCGCTCATCACAATATACGGCCAGGACGACGCAGGGTTGTCGCCGAAACGCACCAGGAAGGCCATGAGCGCCGCCAGGACGCAGCCGGCCGCGTCGAACATCGCGAGCAGCCGGACGTATCTGCGCTCCCAGCCGACCTGGGCCCGGTAGGCAATATCCTTCTGAACCGTCTCCGGAACCGGCGGTAACGGCTTTGCCGACCGGCTGGGCAGTCGCTGCCGGACGAGCCGGGAAACGTCGACGAAAGCAGGGTCGTTGTGCGGCCAGACGCTGAGGACGGGTATAACGGGTGCCGCTGCGGCACCCGTCGGCGTCCGCGCGCCATCGGGCATGGTTTCTGTCACTGCCAGTCCCCCCCAGGACTCGGGCAAGTTACTGTCCGCTGGGATTGAAAAATTTTGGTTTGCTTCGGTCCGGGCCAGGAGGCTACCCGGCCGGCATGCGACCGGACACCTTCCGCAACCATTACGCGCGGCCGTCCCTCCATGGCACACGGACGCCCACGTGAATCGTTACGGCCACCGTGGAAAAACACGGACGGTATCGAGACCAGTCCTTACCACGAACCGTCCGGCGACCACCGGACATCGCTCCACGCCCATCGAACTCCCCCACCCGGACAGCCGGCTGACAACAACGGAAAAAATATACTGGCACTGCTGGACAGATAATCCAGCAACCTCCTTGCGACTACAGAAAGCAACTGGCCGGATGGTACGGACAAACGGCCGTGAACATGTGGCGGATACTAGCAGAGGCGTCGCACGGTTCACGGCATGAGGCAAACCCACCCGGCAGTCGCCGACAGGCGGCAGGCGACAGCCTTAATTGCAACGTAATGCCCTCTTTATCCGGGGGGAACCGGGCGGACGGAGGGCCATATGCTCACCACATACACACGAGAAGATGCGGAAAGTTATTCCCCTGGCGAGGCAACGCCATTTCGCTGCGAAAAGTTATTCCGTAGCTACTGAAAGAAGCGGAGGCGTGAGGGAAGCGCCGGTGCCGGCACCCGCATCCGCCAGGGGCGGAGCCGCGACCGATGCCGCGGCCGACGCCGTGGCCGAACCGGCACCCGGCTGAACAGGCACCCAGCTAAACAGACACCTGGAAAAACCAGCACCTGGCCACGCTCGCGCCCGGCCAAACCCGTGCCCGGCCAAACCAACGCCCGACCAAACCAACGTTTGGTCAAACCCATGCCCGGCTGAACCAACGTTTGGCCAAAACGGCGCCCGGCCAGGAGGCCGGGGCTCATCCGGCGAGAAGCCGGTACGTCCGGCGAACCGCCCCGGGGCGGCCTATAACAGGACCGTCTCTACGGCAGGACCGCCCGTGACAGGGCCGCCTACGGCAGGGCCGCGACGAGGTCGGCGACCGGCTTGCGGACACCGGTGAAGAACGGTGTCTCCAGGCGGGTGTGCGCCCGCGCCCGGCTGGCGCGCAGGTGCCGCAGGCAGTCGACGATCCGGTGCAGCTCGTCCGCTTCGAAGGCCAGCAGCCACTCATAGTCACCCAGCCCGAACGCGGCCACCGTGTTCGCCCGGACGTCGGGGAACTCCCGGCCCATGATCCCGTGCTCGGCGAGCATGCCGCGGCGTTCGTAGTCGGGCAGCAGGTACCACTCCAGCGACCGGTTGAACGGGTAGACGCACACGTACGCCTTCGGGTCCTCGCGCCGGACGTAGGCGGGCACGTGGTTGCGGTTGAACTCGGCCGGCCGGTGCAGGCCGACCGACGACCACACCGGTGCCAGCGCCCGCCCGAGAGCGCTCTGGCGGAACCGCTGGTAGGTCTCCTGGAGCAGGTCGGGGTCGGGGCTGGTCCACCACAGCAGGACGTCGGCGTCCGCCCGGTAGCCGCTCAGGTCGTAGACGCCCCGGGTGTAGACGTCCTTGGCGAGCGCCCCGTCCAGCAGGTCCTCCACCTCGGCCGCGATCGCCGTCCGGTCCGCGGGCAGGGCGTCACGCGCCGCAAAGACCGACCAGGACGTGTAGAGCAGCTCGGCGTTGAGATCCCGGGCGGAGGGGACGGGACCGCCTCGGGAGCTCCCGGTCGCGGGAGTCTCGGTGATGGCTGTGGGAGTCTCGGGCATGGCCCAATTGTCGCCTACCGGGCCGGCGGAGGCCCGCGGGTACCCACGGTTGCGCGCGGAGCCCCATCCCACCGGCCGTGATCATCTGCCGGGCCGGCAGGGGCCCGCCAGCACCCCACGGGCACCCCCGGAGCCCGGTCACCATCCACGAACGAGCCACCGTCCACGAACGGGCCACCGTCCGGGAACGGGCCCGGCACCCGGGACGCCGGGTCACCGACCGGAAGCGGACCACCGCTCAGGCCGGCCGCGGACCGCGAACGGGCCGCGTCCGGAACGCCGGGTCACTGGCCGACCCGGACCGCATCGTCGGAACGCAGCACCGTCTCCGCCGCGGCCTCACCGGAGCGGACACACGCCGCGATGCCCACCCCGTCGTACCCGGCGCCGGCCAGCGCGAGACCGGCCGGCAGCATCCCGCGCACCACCGCCGTCCGCTCGAGATGGCCGGGCAGGTACTGCGGGAGCGCAGCGTCCCACCTGGTCACCCGGCTCGCCAGCGGCCGGGCCGTCAGGCCGGTCGCGGCGGCCAGCTCGGCCGCGACGACACCGGCGAGCTCGACGTCGGAACGTTCCAGATCGCCTTCGTCGCCGGCCCGGCCGACGCTCGCCCGCACGACGCTCAGGCCGGGGTCCGTCGACACGTGCGGCCACTTCGCGGACAGGAACGTGGCCGCCTTCATCACGTTGCCCTGGCTCGGCGGGACGAGGTAGCCGCTGCCCCGCGGCAGCTGTACCCCGCGGTAGAGCAGCGTGATCAACGCCACCGACGTGTACGGGACCGCGGCCAGCGGCGCGGCCACGTACGGCGCCACCGGGCTGAGCAGCCGCCGGGCCTCGGGCACGGGTACGGCGAGGATCACCGCGTCGGCGTCGACGTCCCAGGCGCTGTGTCCGCCGACGGCGTCGGCGCCAGGGCCGGCCGCGATGCCGGCCTCGATGTTGGCT
>NZ_CEVIVC010000027.1:25607-28372 GCF_982290645.1 Protofrankia sp. CiP1_Cm_nod4 | reverse complement strand
GTGAGGCCGGCTGTGAGGCCGGCTGTGAGGCCGGCATCGGGGCCGGGGCCTGTGCCCGCGCCGGTGTCACCGCCGGCGCCGTCCGGCACGGCCCGCGGCCCACGGCCGACGAGGCTCACCCGCCAGCCGGCGGCGGTCTGGCTGAGCCTGCGCACGCGCGTCCCCAGCAGGATCTCCGCCTCGCTGGCGTCCGCGACGGCCGCGGCGAAGCGGCCCAGACCACCGCGCACCGAGGCGAACACCGGGGCGGACGCGGGGTCGGCCGGCGCGGTACGGGCCCGCGCCCGGTACGCCCCGAGCAGCAGCGAACGGCTCTCGGACATGATCGGGGCCAGCTGCGGGACCGTGGCCCGCAGCGACATGGCGTCGGCCCGCCCCGCGTACACCCCGCCGAGCAGCGGATCCACCAGGCGTTCGACGACCTGGCGGCCGACCCGGGCACCCACGAAGCCGCCGACCGTGGGATCGGCCGGCAGCGGGGTGTGCGGCAGCACCAGATCGGCCGCGGCGCGCACGAGCCCGGCCGGGGAGAGCACCCGGGAGCGCAGCAGGCCGACCACGTCGGTCGGGACGCCGAGCAGGGTCCGCGGCGGCAGCGGGCGCAGCCGGCCGGAGATCAGCAGCGACGCGCTGGTGGTGGCCGGGTGGACGATGTCGTGGCCGAGGCCCACATGACGGGCCAGCCGCACCGCGTCCGGCACCCGGACGAGGAACGACTCGGCGCCCTCCTCAAGCTCGAGCCCCTCGAACGGGGTCGTCCGCAGCTTGCCCCCGACCCGGTCGGCGGCCTCCACGACGGTGACCTGGGCTCGGCCCCGCAGTGCATGGGCGGCCGCAAGCCCCGCGACACCCGCTCCGACCACGACGACCCGCATGCAGACCCGCTCCTCCCGTTACGGCCACCTCACCCGATACGCCTGGCCACCGTCCGCGCACCGGCCGCCATTGTCCAGCGGCGTGCCGGCCCGGGCCGACGGCCGCATGTTGCGTGACCCGCACCAGTTTCCTCCCGCGTCCGCCCGCCGGACCGCGACGGGCGAAGATTGCCCGGCAAGGGTGAGGAAAGGCACCCGGCCGCCCACACGGCGTCACATAACATCGCATAAAGTCACTTAAGACCTACGCCGCGCCACAGCGGATACCGTGCGGCGCCACACGATGCCGCCCGGGCCGCACCGCGCCGCCCGTGACGGCCAGCTCCAGCCCGACTTCCCGTGCCAGGCGCCACACGATGCCGCGCGGGCCGCACCGCGCCGCCCGGGCCGCACGATGCCGCATGAGCCGTGGGCCGCACGGCGCCGCGCGATGGCGCGGCGGGGGCCGGGCCCTGGCCGCCCCGCCGGCTGACCGGGCAGAGGCTGCCCAGCCCGCCCGTCGGACGGCCGGAATGACGATCAGGAGGGCACCGGGACCGGAAGGGCACCGATCAGGAGAGCCCTGGCCGGCAAGACGCCGGCCAGGAGAGTGGCTCCCGGAAAGCGGTGCCCGGGAAAGCGACGGCCGGCGGACGGGCGGTGCTCAGAACTCGTGCACCAGCTCGACGATGTGGGCGAGCACGTCCGGGTCGGTCTCGGGCAGCACGCCGTGCCCGAGGTTGAACACGTGGCCGTCCGCCTTGGCGCCGCGGGCGCACACGTCATGGACCTTCTCGGCGAGGACGTCACGCGGCGCGAAGACGGCGGTCGGGTCGAGGTTGCCCTGCACCGCCCGGCCCGGGCCGATCCGGCGGGCGGCCTCGTCCAGCGGGACCCGCCAGTCCACCCCCACCACGTCGGCCCCGGCATCGGCCATGACGGTGAGCAGTTCCCCGGTGTTCACCCCGAAATGGATGCGGGGGACGCCGTCCCCGGCGAACGCCTCGAGGACCCGCCGGCTGTGGGGCAGGACGTAGCGGCGGTAGTCGGCCTCGTCCAGCGCCCCGGCCCACGAGTCGAACAGCTGCAGCGCGCTCACCCCCGCGTCCACCTGGACCCGAAGGTAACCGATGGTGATGTCGGCGAGCCGGTCGGCCAGCTCGTGCCACACCTGCGGCGCGCTGTACATCAGCTGCTTGGTGCGGGCGTGCGTCCGGCTCGGCCCGCCCTCGACGAGATAGCTGGCCAGGGTGAACGGAGCCCCGGCAAAGCCGATCAGCGGGGTCGGCCCCAGCTCGCGCACGAGCGTGTGGACGGCTTCGGTCACGTACGGGACGTCGTCGCCGGCGAGCGGGCGCAGCCGGGCCAGCGCGGCACCGTCCCGGACCGGCTCCGCGACGACCGGGCCCACCCCGGCGACGATGTCGATGTCCACCCCGATGGCGACCAGGGGCAGCACGATGTCGGAGAACAGGATCGCGGCATCCGTACCGAAACGGCGTATCGGCTGTAGTGTGATTTCTGTCACCATATCCGGATCACGGCAGGAGTCGAGCATCGCCGTGCCCGCGCGCAGCTTGCGGTACTCGGGCAGCGCGCGGCCCGCCTGACGCATGAACCACACCGGAACATGCTCGGCGGGCTCGCCCCTGCAGGCACGCAGGAACGGCGCGTCGCGCAACTCGGGGCGTGGCCCGGGCACCCCACCCACCTCGGACGTCCCGCCTGGTTCCACTGGATCCACCGCCGGATCCACCGCTGCCGCACACATGACCCTGATGGTTGCACGTTCATCGCGAAGGATGCCTCCGACAGGGGGTGCGGCCCGGTCGCGACCTCCGTCACGCCCGCCACCACGCCTCCTGCCACGCCCACCGCCACGCCCACCGCGGCGCCCACCGCGGCACACGG
>NZ_CEVIVC010000027.1:25047-25530 GCF_982290645.1 Protofrankia sp. CiP1_Cm_nod4 | reverse complement strand
CGACGCTGGCACGGGAATGCGGGCGAGGCGGGATGCCCGGTTTTTTTGACGGACGCCCCGGGTCCGCGGGCGCGGGGACACCGGTTCTGGGGACGCACAGATCTTGCCTGCCACCGGCCCGGGCCCGGGGGCGCGGGGGGCACCGGGCGGCGCGATGTGCCACCGCGCACGGGCGTCGCCGGAGGGTCGACAGGCCGCCCCGGGAACGGTTTATCTTCGACAATACGTAGAACAGGCTGGCCACCAGATCCGCGGGCCCTCCCCCGACGGCCGGCCGCCGGCGCGGCCATGCCGCCGCCATGACGGACATGCCCACCGACCCGCCAACCGCCAACCCGACACACCTGCCAACCCGACACACCTGCCGACCCGGTATGCCCGCCGACCCGATATGCCCGCACATCCGGCATGCCCGCCGGCCCGGCCATGTGCGATGACCCGACCATGCGCCATGACTGGCCATGCGTCATGAGTGACCATGCG
>NZ_CEVIVC010000027.1:15301-24731 GCF_982290645.1 Protofrankia sp. CiP1_Cm_nod4 | reverse complement strand
CAACGACCGACCATGCATAACGACTACGGAGGCCGAACATGCCAGCCGACGGTGCCCACCGACGGTCCGACAGCGGCGACCAGCTGCTCGCCGCCGCCCGGCTGATCTCGATTGCCGAGGCGACGTCCTTCCTGCTCCTGCTGGCGGCGACCGTGATCAAACATACGGCCGACCACCCCGGTGGGGTCCGGGTGCTCGGGCCGATCCACGGCGTGCTCTTTCTCGCCTACTGCGCGCTCATCGTCGCCGTCGCCACGACGCGGCACTGGGCGACGCGGCGGACGCTGCTGGCGCTCGGGGCGTCCGTCCTGCCGGTTGCCCCCTACTTCGTCGAACGCCGGTGGCTGCGGGCACCGGCGGCCGGCCGCACTGCCGATGCCGCCCACGCCGGGCCGGGCGCCCCCGCTGCGTCGGCATCCGAACCCGTGTCCTGAGGCCAGCTCCGGCGAACCGTCACACCCATCTCTCGAGCCACCTCCGGCAGGTGAGCGCGGGCCGGCCCACGGTGCCGGCCGGTGGGGCCGGCCGGTGGGCCGGCCCGCGGCACGGCCACCGCGGCACCACGAAACGGCATGAACATCCCAATGGCCGCGCAACACAACCGTTACCGCGATGACTTATGTACCGGGCATCGTGCACGTGCACGACACGCCGGCACCGAATACGCGGAGATGGGGCCTGTCCGTGCCACCGTCAGGGAAGTCGGGATGGGATGAGAGGGCCTGTGATGTCCACGCACACCCTCTGTGTCGTGAGCATGCCCTGGGGAGTGGTGTCCGGATGGAACAGGTCCTTGTGGGCGGTGACGAGCTGATCTTTCTGATCTGCCCGCGGTGCGGCGACGAGCGCGGTTTCGAACAGCCCCCGTGCGCCGACGGGCACGGCGTGGACTGTCCCGACCGTGCCTGCGTCGACTGCGGAACAGCCCTGTTCGTCGGCCCGGGGCAGCCGGGGACGCCGGCCGCCCGGGCACGCACGCCGGAGCCGGAGCCGTCCGGTGGAGCAGCGCGCCACCACCAGCTGTGCCATGTCGCCTGACCACATGTCGCCTGACCGGTGGTCGTGCCATGCCACCTGACCGGTTGGCCGCTTCCTGCCGGTTGGCTCCCTGTCGGCTGCTCCGCGCACCGCTCGCCCGTACTGCCGCCCACACCATCTCGCACATCCATGCTCCGTCGCGCGCGCACGGTCAGGACGTCCTACCGTGACGTCCATGGGCGCGCCGCTGTCTCCGGACGGCGGCCCAGCTGTCTTCCTCGCGGCCACGGCTGCGCTGCGGGACGCGCTGGGCCGGGTCCGCCCGGAGGTCGCGGTACACGAGATCCAGGCGCCGGCGAGACTCGCGCCGTACGCGTTCGCGGCCGCCGGCGGGCTCTCGCAGGACGGCGACGAAGCCGCCTCGGGCCGGCTGATCCTCCTGTTCGACCCGGCTGGGCACAGCGCCTGGGAGGGCACGGCACGGTTCGTCTGCTATGCCCGCGCGGCGGTCGACCCCGAGATCGCCGCCGACCCGCTGCTGCCCGAGGTCGTCTGGTCGTGGCTGCGGGACGCGATGGAGGCCAACCAGGCCGGCTACCGGGCGATAGGCGGCACGGTGACCATCACGAGCTCGAAACGGTTCGGTGTGCTGGCGGCGGACGGCGACAACTCGGACGTGGAACTGCGCTGCTCCTGGTCGCCGGAGTGGCCCGGGACGACCAACGGCTGCGATCACCGTCTGTGGCGGCCCGCCGAGGCGGCGGCCCAGCTCCACTCCTTCGTCGACCTGCTGGCGGCCATGGTGGGCCTGCCCCCACGGATACGCGGAGTGATACCTCTGCCGTCCCGCCACCCGTCCTGACCCCGTCCCGGTGCCGGCCTGACGCCGGCCCGGTGCCGGCCCCGCCCATACCGCGGTCCCACAAGCATTCCGACGCTTTGAGCGACCGATCGGCTCTCCAGGGTGAAAGAAGGCCCCTGATCCGGGGCAAACCGCCGTCCCTGGTCGATCTGGCTGGTTTCCCTGCACCCGTCCAGCACGCTTGGACGCTGTTCGCGACGTACCATCGCCGATCGTGACGTCGACGGTTCCGGACTCATCCCACCAACTCGGCCAAGGGCCGGACGGCAGCGCGGGGCAGGCCCGCCCGCTGCTGGAACCCGCCGAGGGCATACCTGCCGTGATCGTCGACCGGACGGCGCTGCTCGCGGCGGCGGCGCGGCTGGCCGCCGGCACGGGCCCGGTCGCCTTCGACGCCGAACGGGCCTCAGGCTACCGCTACAGCCAGCGGGCCTACCTCGTCCAGGTACGCCGCCGCGGCTCGGGCACCCATCTTGTCGACCCGGTCGCACTCGCCGACCTCACCTGCCTGCAGGACGCCGTCGGCGACGCCGAATGGGTCCTGCACGCGGCCAGCCAGGACCTGCCCTGCCTGGCCGAGGTCGGCCTGCGCCCAGGCCTGCTCTTCGACACCGAGCTGGCCGGCCGGCTGCTGGGCTACGAGCGGGTCGGGCTCGGGATCATGGTCGAGAAGGTGCTGGGCTTCACCCTGGAGAAGGGGCATTCCGCGGCCGACTGGTCCACCCGGCCGTTACCCGAACCGTGGCTGCGCTACGCCGCGCTCGACGTCGAACTGCTCGTCGAACTGCGCGACGCGCTGGAGGCCGAGCTGGAGGCGCAGGGCAAGCTGGCCTTCGCCCGGGAGGAGTTCGCCGCGATCGCGGCCGCTCCCCCGCGGGAGCCGCGGCCGGACCTGTGGCGGCGCACCAGCGGGATCCACCGGGTCCGCAACCGGCGCCAGCTCGCCGCGGTCCGCTCGATGTGGACGACCCGGGACCGCATCGCCCGCGAACGCGACATCGCGCCCGGCCGGGTGCTCCCGGACAGCGCGATCATCGAAGCGGTGCTGACCGCTCCCGTGGACGTCGAGGCCCTGACCCGGCTGCCGGTCTTCTCCGGCCCGCGGCTGCGCCGCACCGCGCGGACCTGGTTCGCCGCCCTGCGGGAGGCCGCCGGGCTGCCCGAGGACGCCCTGCCCGCGCCCGCCTCGGCCAACGCGGACGCCCTGCCGCCGCCGAACCGGTGGGCCGACCGCGACCCGGCGGCCGCCGCCCGCCTGACCCGGGTACGCGCCCGTCTCACCGCGATCGCCGCCGAGCGGACCATGCCGGTGGAGAACCTGCTGGAACCGGCTCTCGCCCGCCGGCTCGCCTGGTCACCACCGCGCCCGGCGGCCAGCGACCACCAGGTCAGCGACCCGCGGGTGACCAGCGAACTGGTGGCCGGGGTGCTGCGGGCCGGCGGCGCCCGGCCCTGGCAGGTGGCGCTCACCGCCGGGCCGGTCGCGGACGCCCTGGCCGAGCCGGCAACGGAACCGGTGGCGGTAGCCGAGCCGGTGGCGGTAGCCGAGCCGGTGGCGGTAGCCGAGCCGGTGGCGGTAGCCGAGCCGGTGGCGGAGCCAGCGGCCAGGCCGGCGGCGGAGCCGGCCACCGAACCGACGAACGGCCCGGACGGGAGCGTATAGCCGTCCGGGCCGCCGCCGTCCGGGCCGGGCTGTCGCTGTCGCTGGCCGGGCCGGAGCCAGCGCCGGAGCCAGCGCCGGGCCCCGGCCGGCATCGGGGCGGGGCCGGCGCCCGGCCGGCGTCGGTGTCGAACCGGGATCGAGGCCGAATGGGGTTACCCATGGGTAACCTTCTGCCGTAGGCTGACCGTGTCGGCGGTCACGCCGGCACCGGTACCGTCCTCCCGGTAGATCGCCGTCCGTCACATGCGCTCCGCGGGCGTGACCGGACCGGTTTCGATAGCGACCTGCCGGGTCTCCCCGGTCAGGAGGCACAGTGTTCCAATCCGCCAGGGACTCCGTCCGCGACGTCGTGTTCGTCGACGGCGTCCGAACCCCCTTCGGCAAGGCCAAGGGGGTCTACTCCGAGACACGAGCGGACGATCTGATCGTCAAGGTCATCCGTGAGCTGCTGCGGCGCAACCCGGCGCTGCCGGCGGAACGGATCGACGACGTGGCGATCGCCGCGACCACCCAGACCGGCGACCAGGGGCTGACCATCGGCCGGGTGGCGGGCATCCTGGCCGGGCTGCCGCAGTCCGTGCCCGGCTACGCCATCGACCGGATGTGCGCCGGCGCGGTCACCGCCGTCACCACCACCGCGTCCGCGATCGCCGTCGGCGCCTACGACGTCGCGATCGCAGGCGGCGTCGAGCACATGGGCCGCCACCCCATGGGCGAGGGCGCCGACCCCAACCCGCGCTTCGTCTCCGAGAAGCTCATCGACACCTCCGCGCTGGTCATGGGCCAGACCGCGGAGAACGTGCACGACCGCTACCCGACGATCACCAAGGAGCGGACGGACGCCTACGCGCTGGCCTCCCAGCGGAAGGTCGCCAAGGCGTACGCCGACGGGCTGATCCAGCCCGACCTCGTCCCGGTCGCCGCCCGCCACACCGACAGCGGCTGGGAGCTCGTCACCGCCGACGAGCCGCCGCGCCCCGACACCACCCTGGCGGGCCTGGCCGGCCTGAAGACGCCGTTCCGGCCGCACGGCCGGGTGACCGCGGGCAACGCCGCCGGCATCAACGACGGCGCCACCGGCTGCATCCTCGCCGCCGGGGATGTCGCCGAGGAACTCGGGCTGACTGCGAAGATGCGGCTGGCCGGGTTCGGTTTCGCCGGTGTCGAGCCGCATGTGATGGGCCTCGGCCCGATCCCCTCCACCGAGAAGGCGCTGGCCCGCACCGGCCTGTCCATCGACGATATCGGGCTGTTCGAGCTCAACGAGGCGTTCGCCGTCCAGGTGCTCGCCTTCCTCGACCACTTCGGGATCGCCGACGACGACCCGCGGGTGAACCCCTTCGGCGGGGCGATCGCGCTGGGGCACCCGCTGGCCTCCAGCGGCGTCCGGCTGATGACCCAGCTCGCGCGCCAGTTCGCCGACCGTCCCGACGTCCGCTACGGGCTGACCGCCATGTGCGTGGGCTTCGGCATGGGCGCGACCACCATCTGGGAGAACCCGCACTTCACCGGCGACGCCGGCGCTGCCAACGGCAGGAGTGCCGCCAGCGGCAGGAGCGCTGCCAGCGCTGCCGCGCAGGCGTCCGGACGGACAGGAGGAGCCCGATGAGCGGGACACCGGCCACCGCCCTCGACTTCCCCGGCGAGGTGGTGACCCAGGCCCACGTCCGCTATGTGGCCCTGCCGGGTGTGGCCGGGCCGCTCGCGCTGGTCACTCTGGACAACGGCCTGGACCACACCCGCCCGTCGACCTTCGGGCCGGCCGGCCTGCGCAGCCTGCTCGCCGCCGCCGACGAGATCGAGGCGCACACCCCGGCCGTGTCGGCGGTTGCTGTCACCGGCAAGCCGTTCATCTTCAGCGTCGGCGCCGACCTGGCCTTCCGGTCGTCGCTGCGCGACCCGGAAGCGGCCCGGGCCGGCATCCACGCGATCGGCGAACTCGGCCACGCGGCGTTGCGACGGATCGGTGAGGGACACTTCGGCGGCCGCAAGGTCCCCACGTTCGCGCTGGTCAACGGCGCGGCCATGGGCGGCGGCCTGGAAGTGGCGCTGCACTGCGACTACCGTGCGCTGTCATCGGACGTCACCGCGCTGGCGCTGCCGGAGGTCTTCCTCGGCCTGCTGCCCGGCTGGGGCGGGACCCAGCTGCTGCCCAACCTCGTCGGCGCGGACCGCGCGGTCACCATCGCCATCGAGAACCCGCTGAACCAGAACAGGATGCTGCGCGCCGCGCAGGCGTTCGCCCTCGGCCTCGCCGACGTCCTGCTCGAGCCGGCGGACTTCCTCGAGGAGGCGCTGCGCTGGGCCGCCCGGGTCATCCGCGGCGAGATCGACCCGGCCGCGGCGCGGGCGCCGGTGCGGCGCGGCGCGGTCTGGGCGGACGCGGTCGCCCGCGGCCGGGCGCTGGCCGACGCCAAGCTGCACGGCGCCGCCCCGGCCGCCTACCTGGCGCTGGACCTGATCGCGCTCGCCGAGACCGCCGACCGGGACACCGGCTACGCGGCCGAGACCGAGGCGCTGGCCGACCTCGCCGTCAGCGAGGAGCTGGCCGCCAGCCTCTACGCCTTCGATCTGGTGCAGAAGCGGGCGAAACGCCCGGCCGGCGGGCCGGACCCGGCCCTGGCCCGGCCGGTGACCAAGGTCGGCGTGGTCGGCGCCGGGCTGATGGCCGGCCAGCTCGCGCTGCTGTTCGCGCAGCGCCTGGAAGTGCCGGTGGTGCTGACCGACATCGACCAGGACCGGCTCGACGCCGGCCTCGCCACCGTCCACCGGGAGATCGACAACCTGCTGACCAGGAAGCGGATCTCCCCGGACAAGGCCTCCCGGCTGCACGGCGCCGTGACCGGCTCGCTGACCAAGGACGTTTACGCCGACGCCGACCTGGTCATCGAGGCCGTCTTCGAGGATCTCGCGGTCAAGCAGCGGGTGTTCGCCGAACTGGAGGCGGTCGTCTCCCCCGAGACCCTGCTGCTGACCAACACCTCGGCACTGTCGGTCAGCGACATGGCGTCCGTGCTGGCGCATCCGCAGCGGGTCGCGGGGCTGCACTTCTTCAACCCGGTGGCGATCATGCCGCTGGTCGAGGCGGTGCGGGGCCGGCAGACCGACGACGCGGCGATCGCGACAACGCTCGCGGTCGCGAAGAAGCTGCGGAAGAACGCGGTGCTCACCACGGACACGCCCGCGTTCGTCGTCAACCGCCTGCTCACCCGGTTCATGGGCGAGGTGCTGGCCGCCATCGACAACGGCACCCCGGTGGAGGATGCCGACCAGGCCCTCGAGCCGCTGGGCCTGCCCATGTCACCGCTGGTGCTGCTCGGGCTGGTCGGGCCCGCCGTCGCCCTGCACGTCGCCGAGATCCTGCACGCCGCCTACCCGGACCGCTTCCCCGGCACCGAGGGCCTGGGCCGGCTGGTGGCCGCCGGCAGGACCAGCGTCTACACGTGGGGCCCCGACGGCCAGCGGGTGGACCCCGAGGCCGCCGAGCTGATCAGGTCCGCGGCCGGCGGTGACACCCCGGTGCTGACCGGCGAGCAGGTGCGGGAGGCGTCCCTGGCCGCGCTCGCCGAGGAGATCCGCGCCCTGCTCGACGAGGGCGTGGTCGCCGAGGCCGCCGATGTCGACCTGTGCCTGCTGCTCGGCGCGGGCTGGCCGTTCCACCTCGGCGGTATCACCCCCTACCTGGACCGCACCGGCATCAGCGAGAAGATCACCGGCCGCCGCTTCACCCCACCCGGCGTAGCCACCCTGTCCTGACCCCTTCGCCCCGGCCCTGACCCGCCCCGGCCTTCTGGCATCGGCCTTCTGGCATCATGACAGCAAGCGCCTGATGCTATGATGCTTCAGTGCGGACGACGGTGACTCTCGACCCGGATGTGGCAGTAGCCCTTCAGAAAATCGTCCGTGAACGAGGGCTGTCGTTCAAAGAAGCGCTGAACACACTTGTACGCGCCGGCCTGGCGGCAGGCCGGCGCCAGGATGTGCCTCCCTACCGAGTACCCAGTCGATCGCTCGGGCTACGGCCCGACGTCGACCTCGACAAGGCCCTGCGACTCACTTCCGAACTCGAGGACGCCGAGATCATCAGTAAGCTTGAACTACGCAAGTGAAGCTACCCGACGTCAACCTGCTGATATATGCGCTGGACGACACCTCACCGAGGCACAAGCCGTCACAGGCCTGGCTTGAGGACATACTGTCCGGCACCGAGACCGTGGCGTTCGCCTGGCCGGTGCTTCTCGGGGTCATCCGGTTGACGACACGCGCCACGATCTTTCGTAATCCGTTCCGCCCGGAGGAGATTCTCGACATCGTCGACGGCTGGCTCAGCAGGCCGTGTGCCGTGGTGGTGCATCCCACCGAACGCCATGCGGCGGTACTCCGCCAGCTTCTCGAGCCGCTGGGAACAGCCGGGAACCTCACGTCCGACGCGCACCTAGCGGCCCTCGCCATCGAGCACGGTGCGCAACTGTGCTCCAGCGACGCCGACTTCGCCCGCTTCCCCGGCGTCCGATGGGTAGATCCTCTGAAGGCGTAACGCAATCGCGGGAACCGTAGGCCGGGTTCGCCGCCGGTCGGGCGGAACTGTCGGTGCTGGCTGGGAGCATGGCCGGCATGGCGAACTGGAGTGAGGTGGAGGCCGCGGCCCCGCGGCTGGCAGCGGCGGTCCGGGGGCGGTTCGAGGCGTACGGGCTGGCAATCCTCGCGACTCTCCGGCGCGACGGCTCGCCCCGGGTGAGCGGGATCGAGCCGCTGTTCGCCCTCGGCGAGCTGTGGCTGGGCATGATGCCCGACTCACGCAAGGCGATCGACCTGTCGCGGGATCCGCGATGCGCCCTGCACAACGCGACAACGGACAAGAACGTCGCCGACGGCGACGCGAAAATCACCGGCCGGGCGCTGGCGGTGACCGATCAGGAAAGCCTCGACGCCTACCGGGCGGCCTGGGCCGCGTCCGCGGAGATCCCCGTGCCGGAGCCGTTCGCCCTGTTCAGGCTCGACGTCACCGAACTCGCGACGATCGGCGTCGGCGACGAGGAGCTCGTCATCGACTTCTGGCGGGAGGGCGGCCCACCCACACGGACGACCCGTCAATGACGGCATGCGCATCACATGGCAGTCTGATGTCAGATCCTCCGGAAGCCGGAGCAAAACGATTGCCCACGTTTCTTCGACCACCCGGGCCACTGCCGAAAAATGGCCGACGGAAACAGGGAGTCCTATTCATAACTTTCATCTATAAGATCTAGATCGCGGCATCACCGCAGACCGAAGAACCGTTACAGATCTTGACCGAGGAGTTCTGTGTATCCTCGGTTCCGCGTATCCCCAGGCATCGGTATATCCCCATCGGGAAGCGTCGGGCGGATTTTCGGGAACGGTTGCTCGATCAAGGATGTACGGCCTGCTCCGGACGCGATGGGACGGCGTCCGGTGGTGCGGTCCGTCCAGTGGGCACGCCGGTGGGGGTGGGCCGCAGGGCCATGCCGATCCCAGCCCACACCAGGTCGGCCACGGTCGCGAACAGGCGGATGATCAGCGCGAGGACGGTCGCCGGCCCGGCCGCGAGCGCCGGCGCCAGGGTGAGGACGAGCACCGCCTCGCGCACACCCGCACCGGCCGGCAGCACCAGCACGAGAAAACCGGCCGTCCAGGCGAAGGAGTAGCCGCCCACCGACAGCAGCAGCAGGCGCACGCCGTGCACCGACGGGGTGAGGTCGCGGGCGAGCAGCCAGGTCGCCACCCCGTAGAGCACGAAGCCCGCCAGCAGCCAGCCGGCGGCGGCCAGTACATGGCGTCCGCCGGGAGGCTGTTCCAGCGGTGGGCGGCGCAGCAGCCGGAACGCGGACGCCAGCAGCGCGGAGAGCACCGGCGGGTACAGCACGGCCGCGAACACCGGGACGGCCAGCAGCACCAGCCCGTAGTGA
>NZ_CEVIVC010000027.1:10776-14538 GCF_982290645.1 Protofrankia sp. CiP1_Cm_nod4 | reverse complement strand
CGCAGCGCGCCCGCCGACACGAACGGCAGGGTCACCGCGGCGGCCACCCCGCCGCAGGGGACCGCCAGCGCCAGCACGATCAGGCTGGCGGACGCGGCCTTCGGCCGGGGCACCCCGTGGTCCCGGGACAGCTCCATCTGGGCCAGCACCGGCCACACGCTGCCGGGGACGTACTTGCCGACCTGCCCGACGAAGAAGATCCGCAACGCGGCCCGCAGTGGCAACGCCACGCCGAGCGACGCCAGCAGCGCCCGCCACGACAGCACAGTCGTCCCGACCGCCAGCACCGTGACGGCTCCCGAGGCGGCCACCCCGAACGCGGTCAGCTCACTGAACGACGCGCGGACGGCGTTCCACTGGCTGACCAGAGCGACGACAAGCAGGCCCGCCGCGACCAGCAACGCCACCCGCACCAGCCACCGACGCGCGTCCCGCCCCCGACCGGCCCCCGAGAACTGTCCCACCTCGGTGGGACGGCGCGGCTCCGCGGGATGCCCTGGCTCCGGCTGGGGGCCCGGCTCCGGCTGACGGACCGGCTCCGGCTGACGGACCGGCCCCGGGCTGGGGCCCTGCTCCGTGGGATGGCGGCCCGCCGTCCGACGGCCACGGACGTCAGCAGGCCGCATCCACCGCATCGTCCCAGCCTAGAGCCCTGGCGCCCCGCACCTTCCGGCGGCACGGAAGAAGCATGATCGCGCCACCACCGGGCCGCCGCCGGCTCCGGGCCGCCGACACATCGGACTCAGCCGAGGCTGTAGGTGGAAACTGTTGCCACGACAGCACTTTCCACCTACGGATTCCGCTGTTGTAGGTGGAAACCGTCGTCATGACAGCGGTTTCCACCTACGGATTCCGTTGACCGGGTCAGCGCTGGCCGGCGGAGGTTTCCTTCTCGGCTTCCTCGGTCTCGCCTTCGAGAACCGGTGTGCGGCCGGCGACCATCTCGACGATCCGGCGGGCGAGCTCCTGGGCGGACAGGCCGATGTCGGCCATGACCTGGTCACGCTTGCCCTGGTCGAGGAAGGTCTGCGGGATACCGAAGTCCCGCAGCGGGACGTCCACGTCGGCGTCGCGCAGCAGCTGCGCGAGCGTCGAGCCGACCCCGCCGACCCGGCCGTTGTCCTCGACCGTGACCACCAGCGAGTGTGCCCGGGCCAGGTCGACGAGCTCCGGGGCGAGTGGCTTGACCCACCGCGGGTCGACGACGGTGATCCCGATGCCGTGGCTGGCGACCCGTTCGGCGACCTGCAGGCAGGTCGCCGCCATCGCGCCGACGGCCACCAGCAGCACGTCCCGGGTCGGGGTGACCTCCGGCGAGCGGTAGAGGACGTCGACCGTCCCGACCCGGTCGATCGCGGGGATGTCAGCGTTGATCTTGCCCTTGGAGAACCGCACCACCGACGGCCCGTCGGTGATCGCCACCGCCTCCCGCAGCTGGGCGCGCAGCGTGGACGCGTCCCGTGGCGCGGCCAGCGCCAGCCCGGGCACGAGCTGGAGGAAGGACATGTCCCACATGCCGTTGTGGGACGGCCCGTCCTCGCCGGTGACACCGGCGCGGTCCAGCACGAAGGTCACCGGCAGCCGGTGCAGGGCGACGTCCATCAGCACCTGGTCGAACGCCCGGTTGAGGAACGTCGCGTAGACGCACACCACCGGCTTGATGCCGCCGAGGGCCAGGCCCGCGGCCGAGGTCACCGCGTGCTGCTCGGCGATGCCCACGTCGAACACCCGGTCCGGGAAGGTGGCGGCGAACTTCTTCAGGCCGACCGGCTGCAGCATGGCGGCGGTGAGCGTGACCACGTCCGGCCGCTCGTGGCCGATCTGGACGATCTCGTCCGCGAAGACGCTCGTCCAGCTGGTGCCACCGCCGGCCGCGGTGGGCTTGCCGGTGCTCGGGTCGATCACCCCGACGGCGTGGAAGCAGTCGGCGTCGTCCTGCTCGGCGGCCGGGTAGCCGAAGCCCTTGCGGGTGACGCAGTGGACGATGACGGGCCCGCCGAAGTCGCGGGCGCGCCGCAGCGCGGTCTCCAGCGCGTGGACGTCGTGCCCGTCCACCGGCCCGACGTACTTCAGGCCGAGGTCCTCGAACATGCCCTGCGGCTGGACGACGTCCTTGATGCCCCGCTTGATGCCGTGCAGGGCGTCGTACAGCGGCGGGCCGACCAGCGGGGTGCGCCCGAGGACCTGCTTGACGACGTCGAGGACCTGCTCGTACTCGGGAGCGAGCCGCAGCGAGGCCAGGTGGTCGGCCAGCCCGCCGATCGTCGGCGCGTAGGAGCGCCCGTTGTCGTTGACAACAATGATCACCGGACGGTCGGCGGCGGCGATGTTGTTCATCGCCTCCCAGCACATGCCGCCGGTCAGGGCGCCGTCACCGACGACCGCCACGACCGAGCGGGACTCCCCGCGCAGCGCGTACGCCCGCGCCAGCCCGTCGGCGTAGGACAGCGCCGTGGACGCGTGGGAGTTCTCGATGATGTCGTGCGGCGACTCCGCCTGGCTCGGGTACCCGGACAGGCCACCGCGCTGGCGCAGGTTCACGAAGTCGTCCGCGCGACCTGTAAGGATCTTGTGGACGTACGACTGGTGACCGGTGTCCCACAGGATCCGGTCGTGCGGCGAGTCGAACACCCGGTGGATGGCCAGCGTCAGCTCGACGGCCCCGAGGTTGGGCCCGAGATGACCGCCGGTGCGAGCCACCGCGTGGATGAGAAAGTCACGGATCTCCGCCGCCAGAGCGGGAAGGTCCTCGGCTGCGAGTTTTTTCAGATCGTGCGGATTGCGGACGGTCGACAGAAGCGACACCGGCACTTCCTCTCCGTGCACTCCCTCCCCCCTTTGTGAGGGGATCCGGCCCCGGACGCGCTCAGTCTACGCAGGTCAGGGGATCATTCACGGTCACGGAGCGGACATGTGAGCACGTTCCAAACGGGCCCCAACCAGGGCAGCCGGCGCCTACGATGCGTGGTTTGCCCTGTTCCGCGGCTACGCCGGAGCGTGCACGCCCTGTTTTTCCCCGGCGTGTCACCGTGTTGACGGGTACGTCACCGCCGTGTTCGCCCACCGTCATCCCAGACGCCTCCCTTGCCGGCTTCCACCGCCCGGAGCGGCCAGGATCGCCACGCACTCCACGTGGGCGGTCATCGGGAAGAGATCGAACGCCCGCAACGTGACGAGCGAATAGCCCTGCGCAACCGCCACGGCAAGATCGCGTGCGAGGGACGCCGGATCGCAGGACACGTACGCAACAGCCCGCGGCCTCAGGGCCAGCAGCGCCCGCATCACGGCCCGGCCGGCACCCGCCCGGGGCGGGTCGAGGACCGCGATGTCGGCGCCGGCGCCGGCCAGCCCGCGCAGGGAGCCCGGTGAGACCCGGACGCCGCGCAGCGACACCTGCGGCAGGCCGGTGAGGCTGCGCGCGGCCGACGCCACCGCCGCCGGATCCGACTCCATCGCCACGACCGTGCCATCCGGGCCGACGGCCTCCGCGAGCGCGGCGGCGAACAGGCCCGCGCCGGCGTACAGGTCGAGCGCTCGCTCCCCCGCGCGGGGCGCCAGGCCGGTGAGCACCGCGTCCACCAGCGTCTCGGGCGCGCCGGGGTGCACCTGCCAGAACACCCCCGGGCCGAGCCGGAACCGACGGCCGCGCACCACCTCGACGATCTCGCCCTTGGCGCCGGGACCGCTTCCCGGACCGGACGGACCGCCAGCGCCAGAGACAGCGCCAGCACCAGGGGCAACGCCAGCGCCAGGGGCAGCGCC
>NZ_CEVIVC010000027.1:9535-10232 GCF_982290645.1 Protofrankia sp. CiP1_Cm_nod4 | reverse complement strand
ACCAGCGGCACCAGCGGCACGCACCGGGAACACCCGGCCGGTGACCGCCGCGCGCACCAGTGGGTGGGCGATCAGGCAGTCCGCGGCGGGAACGATCTCGTGCGAGCGGTGGCCGCGCAGTCCGACCTCGCCCTGCGCGGTCAGCGCATACCGCATCCTGGTCCGCCAGCCCAGACCCTCACCCTCGGCCGACGGCAGCGCGCCCGACGGCAGTGCGCCCGACGGCAGTGCGGCCGGCGACAGCACGTCTCGCGGCGGCGCACCCGGCGATGGAGTGTCTCGCGGCTCGCCCGGCGGTGATGCGGGCGGCGGTGCGGGCGGTAAGGCGTCCACCGCCTCGACCTCGACGGGACGGTCCAGCCCGGCCAGCCGGCGCAGCTGCTCGCGGACCACCGTCGCCTTCAGTCGCCGCTGCGCGGCGAGGGAGGCATGCTGCCAGTCGCATCCCCCGCACCCGCCGGCCCCGGCGTGCGGGCACGGCGGGACGACGCGCTCCGGCGCGGCGCGCAGCACCTCGACGGCGTCCGCCCGCCAGTAGCTGCCGTGCGAGGTGTCCGTCAGCCGGGCCCGTACCCGCTCACCCGGCAGGGCGTGCCGGACGAAGACCACCCGGCCGTTGTCGCGGGCCACGCAGCTCCCGCCGTGTGCCACCGGCCCGACCTCGAGCTCGATCACGTCCTCGGCCGCACCCCCGGCT
>NZ_CEVIVC010000027.1:5392-9434 GCF_982290645.1 Protofrankia sp. CiP1_Cm_nod4 | reverse complement strand
CTCCCGGGACCGTCGAGGACCGTTCCCTCGATGACCGGCCCGCCGTCGGCCACGGGGCCGTCGTCCGCGGCGGGCTGGCGTGGCGCCAGCCGCCGCACGATGGCGAAGGTCGCGAGGATCGCCACGCCGAACAGGGGCAGGCCCAGAGCGATGTTGGCCGCGCCGAGCCAGCCGGGCTCACCGGCAAGATAGAGCAGGCCCTGGACGGCGAACCGGACGGTGAAGACCGCGATCCAGACGCCCGTCGCCCACACCGCGGCGCGCCGGGTGTCGGCGTGCCGGCGCCAGTTGGCGTAGCGGGGATCCAGCACCGCCATCACGTAGCCGGCGGACGGCCGGCGTACCAGCAGCGACAGCAGGCCGACGGCCGCGAACACGGCGTTCTTGGCGATGCTGGGCAGGAAGAACCCTTCGGCGCTGTGCGTGCGGGACGCGACGAAAGCGGCCACACCGACCGCGAACAGCCCGGAGAACGCCTGCTGGACCGGCTCCCGCCGCAGCAGCCGCAGCACCATGAGGGCAGCCGCGACGACGATCGCGACCACGATGCCCGCGGTCAGCCCGGCCTGGGAGTTGACGGCGACGAAGGCGGCGGTGGGAACGGCCCCGTCGACCACCCCCCGGACGCCACCGACAGCCTCGACCAGCGACACCGGCGGCTGGCGCGTCGACGGACGCCCGTCGCGGCTGGGCGCGCTCATGCGGCGACGGGCGGCCTGGGCGACAGCGTGTGTCGCGGGTCCGCGGCCGCGGGACGACTGTCGGAACTCGTCATGGCAACCGCCTTCACTGATGTGCCATCCACTGGTGTGTGCCATCCACTGGTACGCGTCATCTGGTGTGCCGTCCGCCGATCTGCGCTGTTTACCGATATCAACCTATATACGACATCTGGAACCGGCGCGACATACGCCGGGATGACACACGGGCAACGAATCAGCCCGGCCCGGTGTGCCCGCGTCCCACTGGTGGCCCACCGAAGGCCGGCGGGACCGGCCGGGCCCGCTGGCCGGTGTTCCCAGAAACGGGACGCGGGAAAACCGGGAGGACGCGGCCGTGCCACCGTGGGCCCGTCCACGCCCCGGCGCCCCGGCCGTGGGTGGCCACAACCGGCCCCGGCGGACATCGACACAGGCATCGGTGAACCTCGGCAGGACCTCGACCGGCCTCAACCGGCCTCAACCGGCTTCCGCGATCCGCACACCCGGGGCCGGCATCCGAGCCGTCGGCGTCGCGACACCGCCGACGGCCTCGCGCGGATCCGGGCCTGGGAGGCTCCGGCCGTCCGGAGCGTCCGGGCTGTGCGGGTCGGTGAGCTCCCGGGGCAGTTTCAGTGGCAGCGGGTCACGCAGCGGCATCGCCTGATCACCGCGTACCACCACCAGCCGGCGCAGCGCCTCGGCCAGCGGCGGGGCGGCGGCCGGATCGAGCGCGGCATAACCGGTGAACACGACCCGCAGGAACCAGCGCGGGCCGTCGATCCCCAGCATACGGCCGGGTATGAACTCCCCCGGTGTACCGGTCGGCAGCTGCAGGCGCAGTTCCCTGCCGTAGGGGCCACCGGTCTCCTCTGCCGTCCCGGCGGCGGTACGCAGGGAGCCGACGATCTCGGCCCGCACCTCGTCCCACAGGCCGGCGCTCTTCGACGCGGCGAACGCCGACAGCTCCATCCCGCTCTGCCCGTCCCTCAACGTCACCGTGAGCAACTGCCCGGAGGCCTGGTCGACCTGGAACTGCACCTGGACCCCGTCGATCACCGGAACCCGCAGCGACCCCAGATCAAGCCGGCGGACGTGGTCGGCCGGGGCCTGGTCGGCGTCGTGGGGACCATCATGATCAACCTCGGCCGGGTCGTGCCCGGCCTCGTCATACTCGTCCCGGTACTCCTGCGAATCCCGCCAGCCGCGACCGGCGCGCCTACGACCGCGCCGGAACACCGCGACCACTTCCTGTTCTCACGATCAGCTTCCCTGTCGTCACGATCGGCTCCTCACGCGTGTGATGGCCGGGTGTCCCCCGGCAGGATCGGGCGGCACCGGCCCCGTCCCAGACCGGAGGAAGCCGGCCGCGGATCCACGGGTGGACCGGGCCGAAGCCGGGGCCGGGGTCAGGCGAAACCGCCGGTCGACCCGAAGCCGCCCACGCCACGCACCGTCGGCGGCAGTTCGGCGACCTCCTGGAACGCCGCCCGTTCCACCCGCTGGATGACGAGCTGAGCGATCCTGTCACCACGGCGCAGCACCACCGTCTCACGGGGATCGGTGTTGACGAGCACAACTTTGATCTCACCACGGTAACCGGTGTCGACCGTACCTGGCGCGTTCACGATGGACACCCCGTGGCGTGCCGCCAGGCCGCTGCGCGGGTGGACGAACGCCGCGTACCCCTCGGGGAGCGCGATGGCGATCCCCGTCCCCACCAGTGCGCGCTCGCCCGGGGCGAGTGTGACGTCCCGCGTCGTGACAAGATCCGCGCCGGCGTCGCCGGCATGGGCGTAGGCCGGCAGCGGGAGATCCGGATCGAGCCGGTGTACCAGCACCTCCAGCGGGCCGGCCCCGGCAGGGGCTGCCCCGCTGTGCGGGCCTGCGACATGAGGCCCTCCGATGTGAGGCGTGGTGAGGTTGTCCGTCGCGGTCATGAGCCCCTCGTGATCTGGCGGATGCGGGCCGTCACCGGCGACACGCCGGAGCGCGGCGGGACGCCGAAGTAACAGCACATCGAAGACTAGCCGGCCGGAAAACAGACGATCATGGCTGTCCGCGCGGGACCACGGCGGAGACCGTCACCGCGCCACCCCGCCCGGCACGGCCCGGCACGGCCCGGCACGGCCCGGCACCACCTGGCCCAACAACCCGCCGCCCGAACGGCTCGCCGCAGCCACGGCGGGGCCGACACATCAACGCACCGGTCAGACGCGTCCGCGCGGCGGCGGAGCCGGCGAACCCACGGGAAAAGACGGGCACCGCGGACGACCGGTGACGGACGCGCGAGTGATGGCCGCCGCGGTGGATACTGACCGACATGCGCTACGAGGAACGGCTGGCTGTGCCCCGACTGTGGCATGTCTGGGCCGCGGTCTGTGCCGGCGTCTTCGGAAGCTACTTCACCGTGTACACGGATTCCGCCTGGGTCCGGGCCGCCGTCTACGCCGGCATGTTCGCCGGGATGGAGGCGGCGCTGTGGGCCCTCGGGCGGGCCCGGCTGACCGTGACCGACCAGACGGTGGCCGCGGCCGGCCGGGTGCTCCCCCGGGACGGCGTGCGCGATGCCGTCGCATGCTCCGACATCCGCACGGCGCTGGCTCCGGGGGTGCACGCCGTGACCAGGCCGTGGATCCGTACCGGCGTGTGGATACGCACGGCCGGCGAGGTGTGGGTGCTCTCGTGTCGGCACCCCGACAGGTTCGTGGCGGCGACGGACGTGCGTGGCCACCCGCTGACCAGCGCTGACAGCGGCCGACCGGGGTAGACCGACCAGGTAGGACGACCAGGGTAGGACGACCGAGGTGCCCGGCAGCGGGACGCCTGCCGGTGATGAACGATCGTCAGTAACAGCTGGCTGTCGGCAACGGACGCCGTCAGCCGGACTGCCTCCAGCGGGCCCTGGGCCTCCGGCGGAGGAACAACCATGATCCCCTCGGCGTCGGCCGCCGGGGCATCTTCACGGACGGAGGTACGGAAGTGTCCCAACCGGTAGCGAAGATCGGCTGGAAGATCGTCGGAGGCGTGGCGGGAGCGGCCGCCGGGTCGGTGGCGAGCAAGGCCGTGACCCTGGCCTACAAGAAGATCCGCAAGTCGGACCCGCCGCGCAGCCCCGTGCATCCCGACACGGCCTGGGTGGACGCGATCAGCTGGGCGGCGGCCTCCGGGGTGGCGGTCGGCATCGGCAAGCTCACCGCCGAGCGGCTGGCCGCCCGCAGATGGCTGGAGGCGACCGGGTCGCTGCCGCCAGGCATCCGCGAACTGGAGTAGCACCCGCCCCACCAGAACCGAGGTCGTGCCTGCCGCAGCCACAACCAACGAGGCCCCGAGGCCACCGGGGC
>NZ_CEVIVC010000027.1:0-5178 GCF_982290645.1 Protofrankia sp. CiP1_Cm_nod4 | reverse complement strand
GCGGCAGCCCACCACCGGCCGGCTCGACGCCCGCTACGCCTGATCGTGGTGCTGGAGCCCCAGGCGCGGCAGCCCACCCACGGCCGCGGGACCTTGGCCGATGCCCGCGGCCGCGGGAATCCTGGCCAACGCGGCCACGCCCGACGGAGCGGCCGCGTCCGGCTGAAAAGTCACGGCCGCCGGCGATCCGCGGGCCGCGGCGGCGTCCATCGGGGAGGATGACGACCGTCGGGAGACGCGACCGGGGAGGCGCACCGGGGCCGGTTGCCGCGTGCCGTCCCACGGGCGTGCCGCCGTCCGAAGAAGCCGGAGGAGATGTCCGTGGCTGTCTACGCGCTCGGTGACCGGGTGCCCGAGATCGACCCGTCCGCCTACGTCCACCCGGACGCGACCGTGATCGGCAAGGTGACCATCGGCCCCGAGTCGACGATCTGGCCGGGCGCGGTGCTGCGCGCCGACTACGGTGAGATCCACATCGGTGCCCGCACGTCCGTGCAGGACGGCACGGTCGTGCACGCGACCGCCGAACTCCCCACGATCATCGGCGACGACTGTGTCATCGGGCACATCGCGCACCTGGAGGGCTGCACCGTCGAGGACGGGTCGCTGGTCGGCTCCGGCTCGATCGTGCTGCACCGGGCCGTGGTCGGCCGGGGTGCGCTGGTCGGGGCGCAGGCGCTGGTCGGCAACAACGTGCGGGTGCCACCGCGGGCGCTGGCCGTCGGCGTCCCCGCGAAGATCCGTCCGGACGCGGTGGCGGAGAACGCCTTCGCGGCCGGGGCCGCGATGTACACCGCGAACGGCAAGCGCTACCGCGAGGAACTCCGCCGCCTCGACTAGATCGACCAGAGGGAAGCCGCATCGGCTGGAGCGCCGGTCAGGTAGCGCTGGATCCCAGCCACAGCCACCCGCACAGGCCATGATCCAGGCGACTTTGTCGTTGTGTACGCTTTTTGTCCGCAAAAGCGTACACAACGACAAAATTACGCCGATCTTCTCCGGTGGCCGGCGTCCATCGAAGCGTGCCACCGTGCGGGGGATACGCATGGCTACCTGATCGGCGTTCCAGGAAGGAAAGGCGATCTGCCCGGTCGGCGCGGCGCGGGCTCGGCAGGGCCCGTCAGTGATCGGGGCCGGCGTGGGCCGGCCATGTGGGGCGAGGGAAAATCGCTGGCGGCCGGCCGGTCGACGGCGGGCCTCCTTGGTGCCGTAGGTGGAGCCCGTCCGTCAGTCGCGGTCGGCGGGCGGGTCGGTGGCGAGGATGTCGTGGAGGGCGTCGAACAGGGCGGGCGGGGCGGCGATGGCGAGGTCGTTGGAGACCGGGCGGCCGTGCAGGCCACCGACCCGCAGCCCGGCCTCGGCCGCGACCAGCGCCCCGGCAGCGTGGTCCCAGGGGTGCAGGCCACGCTCGTAGTAGGCGTCCACCAGGCCGGCCGCGGCGGCGCCGAGGTCCAGCGACGCCGCGCCCATCCGCCGGATGTCACGCACCCGGGGGACGACCCGGGTCAGCACCGTCACCTGGGCGATCCGCCGTTGCACCGTGTAGCCGAACCCGGTCGCGACGAGCGCGTGCGCCAGGTCCGTGACGGCCGAGCCGGCCAGCGGCACACCGTTGCGGGCCGAGCCCTCCCCGAGCGCCGCGGTGTAGGTGACGCCCAGGGCGGGGGCGTGCACGACACCCGCCACCACCTGCCCGTCGACCTCGGCCGCGATCGACACCGCCCAGTTCGGCAGGTTGTAGAGGAAGTTCACGGTGCCGTCCAGCGGGTCGACGATCCAGCGCACCCCGCTGGTGCCCGGGTCGTCGGCGCCCTCCTCGCCCAGCAGGCCGTCGCCCGGGCGCGCCGCGCGCAGCCGGCTCGCGACCAGCTCCTCGGAGGCCCGGTCGAGCGCGGTGACGACGTCGGTGGGGGACGTCTTGGTCGTCTCGGCCACGACGTCCCCGCCGCGGCCCCGCAGCAGCAGGCCGCCGGCCTCGTGGGCGACGTCGAGCGCCAGCGCGAGCAGGTCCGCCGGCCGCGGCCGCCCGGCCGCCGGGGCACGGCCCGCCGGGACGTGGTCGGGTACCGCAGCGGAGGTCGCGACGGCGGACGCGGTGGGGGCGGACGATGCGGATGATGCGGTGGGGGCGGTGTCCTCGCCGGTGTCAGGCACGGGATACATCCTGCCAACCCGCTCCGCCCGCCACGGCCGCCCGCCGACACGATCCCACCGCCGGGAGCGGCGGAGGAGCGCCGGGGAGGCCCGGGATGTCGTGTGCCGGCCCGGCCGGCGGGACCCTGCCAGACCGGCGCACGGACCCTCACCACGGCCGGTGGGAGGGCGGCCGCGCACCTCCCCGGCATGGGCCCGGCATGGGCCGGGCATGAGGACGTCCGGCGTGGGCCCCGCCGGGAGAGCACGTCCGAACAGGGCGCGGGTGCCACGCGGAGACAAGGATCGGCGGGGATCCGTACCTGGGAAGGATCAGGCGCAAGGCCCGGTGAAGCCCGTGTCGGAGCTCACATTGTTCGACCCGTAGGATCGTTACCTGTGGTGACAGAAGAAGGCAGGAACCAGCACGACTCGGACGGCCGGGAGCAGCCCGCCGCCGACCAGTCCGTCCCCGGACGCTCCGTTCCCCAGCGGCCCACTCTCGACGGCGTCGAGGCACGCTGGTCGGCCGTGTGGCAGGAGCAGGAGACCTACCGGTTCGACCGGAGCGCCGACCGGGCCCGGGTGTACGCGATCGACACCCCGCCCCCGACCGTCTCCGGCTCCCTGCACGTAGGCCATGTCTTCTCCTACACGCACACCGACGTCATCGCCCGCTACCAGCGGATGCGCGGCCGTGAGGTCTTCTACCCGATGGGGTTCGACGACAACGGCCTGCCGACCGAGCGCCGGGTGCAGAACTACTTCGGCATCCGCTGTGACCCGTCGCTGCCCTACGACCCGGATCTCACCCCGCCGGCCAAGCCCGGCAAGGAGCAGGTCCCGGTCAGCCGCCGCAACTTCGTGGAGCTGTGCGAGCGGCTGACGATCGAGGACGAGAAGGTCTACGAGCAGCTGTGGCGCCGCCTCGGCCTGTCCGTGGACTGGTCGATGACCTACGCGACCATCGACGCCCGTTCCCGGGCGGTGGCGCAGCGGGCCTTCCTGCGCAACCTGGAGCGCGGCGAGGCGTACCTGGCGGAAGCGCCCACCCTGTGGGACGTGTCCTTCCGCACCGCGGTGGCGCAGGCCGAGCTGGAGGACCGGGAGCGCCCGGGCGCCTACCACTCGCTGGCGTTCGCCCGCACCGACGGCGGCGGGAACAGCGGCGCCGGCGGCACCGACAGCGGCGGGGACGTCGTCGTCGAGACCACCCGGCCGGAGCTGCTGGCCGCCTGCGTGGCCCTGGTCGCCCATCCCGACGACGAGCGTTACCGGCCGCTGTTCGGCTCCACGGTGCGCACTCCCCTGTTCGACGTCGAGGTGCCGGTGCGGGCGCACCGGCTGGCCGACCCCGAGAAGGGGTCCGGCATCGCGATGATCTGTACTTTCGGTGACCTCACCGACGTCACCTGGTGGCGTGAGCTGCGGCTGCCCACCCGCGCGGTGATCGGCCGGGACGGCCGGCTGCTGCCCGACCCGCCCGAGGCGATCGTCTCGGCGGCGGGCCGGGCGCACTACGCCGAGCTGGCCGGGCGCACCGTGCACGCCGCCCGCGAGCGGATCGTGGAGCTGCTGCGCGAGGCCGGGGCGCTGCTGGGCGACCCGCGGCCGATCAGCCATCCGGTGAAGTTCTACGAGAAGGGCGACCGGCCGCTGGAGATCGTCACGACCCGCCAGTGGTACATCCGCAACGGCGGCCGGGACGAGGCCCTGCGGGCGCAGCTGCGGGCCCGTGGCAGTGAGCTGCACTGGCATCCCCCGCACATGCGGGTCCGTTACGAGAACTGGGTGGACGGCCTGACCGGGGACTGGCTGATCAGCCGGCAGCGTTTCTTCGGCGTGCCGTTCCCGGTCTGGTATCCGCTGGACGACGCCGGTGCCCCCCGCTACGACCAGCCGATCGTCCCCGGCTACGCGGCGCTGCCGGTCGACCCGTCCAGTGACACCGCGCCCGGTTTCAGCGAGGACCAGCGCGGGATCCCCGGTGGTTTCGCCGCCGACCCGGACGTGATGGACACCTGGGCGACGTCCTCGCTGACCCCGCAGATCGCCGCCGGCTGGGGCAGCGACGACGATCTGTTCGCCCGGGTGTTCCCGATGGACCTGCGCCCCCAGGCGCACGAGATCATCCGGACCTGGCTATTCTCCACCGTGCTGCGCAGCCACACCGAGTTCGGCACGCTGCCGTGGACGAACACGGCCATCTCCGGGTGGATCCTCGACCCGGACCGCAAGAAGATGTCGAAGTCCAAGGGCAACGTCGTCACCCCGCTGGACCTGCTCGAACAGCACGGGTCGGACGCGGTGCGCTACTGGGCCGCCGCCGGCCGGCCGGGCACCGACACCACCTTCGACGTCGGCCAGATGAAGATCGGCCGCCGGCTGGCCATCAAGCTGCTCAACGCCAGCCGGTTCGCCCTCGGCCTCGGCGCGGTCGAGGACGCCGGCACCATCGCCGAGCCGCTCGACCGGGCGCTGCTGGCGACGCTGGCGGAGGTGGTGGACGCCGCGTCCACCACGCTGGACAACTACGACTACACCCGCGCGCTCGAGCTCACCGAGTCGTTCTTCTGGCGGTTCTGCGACGACTACGTCGAGCTGGTCAAGGGACGCGCGTACGGCTCGTTCGGCGAGCCGGGCGCGGCGTCCGCGCGGGCCACGCTGGCCATCGCCCTGTCCACGGTGCTCGCGCTGTTCGCGCCGTTCCTGCCCTTCGTCACCGAGGAGGTCTGGTCGTGGTGGAAGCCCGGGTCGGTGCACCGTTCCCGCTGGCCGGAGGCCGGCGAGCTGCGCAAGATCGCTGACAGTGGTGACCCGCGCCTGCTTGAGGCGGTCAGCACGGCGCTCACGGCGATCCGGCGGGCCAAGTCGGAGGCGAAGGTGTCGATGAAGGCGGCGGTGGCCTCCGCGCGGGTCAGCGGGGACGCCGACCTGGTCGGCCTGGTCGAGGCCGTCGCGGCCGACCTGCGCAGCGCCGGCAGCATCACGGCGCTGACCTTCACCCGGGGCACCGGCGAACTGGCGGTCGACGTCGCCCTCGCA
>NZ_CEVIVC010000026.1:11741-50499 GCF_982290645.1 Protofrankia sp. CiP1_Cm_nod4 | reverse complement strand
ATCGGCCCTCACGGAGCGTCCTCCCGGCAGGCCGGGCAGAGGAGTTGCGCGGTATTTGTTCGTGCGGTGTGCTTACTGTCCGGCAGGAAGCCGTCCTCAACTCCACGGAGGATACGGAGGATCGGTCATGAGCGGCAGCGAGATCTCCACCAGCCGGCGGCGGCCGGCGGAACCCGGCCTCGACCAGATACGCCGCCTCGTCGGGCTGGTGGAGCACGACACGGCCGCGGACCCCTTCCCGGTCGCGGGCTGGGACGCCGTTGTGTGGTCGGTCGGCAACGCCACCCAGTCCGCGCTGTTCTACCAGGCCGTGTTCGGTATGGAACTGGTCGCCTACAGCGGGCCCGAGACCGGCAACCGTGACCACAAGGCGTACGTGATGTGCTCCGGAGCGGTCCGGTTCGTCCTCAAAGGCGGGGTCGACCCGGCGTCCCCGCTGCTGCGCCACCACCGCCGGCACGGGGAAGGGGTGATCGATATCGCCCTGGATGTCCCCGACGTCGACCGCTGCGTCGCCCACGCCCGCGTGCGGGGGGCGGCGGTCGTCGAGGAGCCCCACGACCTGCGTGACGAGCACGGCACCGTCCGCCTCGCGGCCCTCGCCACCTATGGCGAGACCCGGCACAGCCTCGTCGACCGCAGCCGGTACACCGGCCCCTACCTGCCCGGCTACGTCAGCCGTGTCAGCCGTACCGGCCGTACCGGCGGTACGCCCGGCCGGGCGCGGCCGGTGGGCGGAGCCGGCCGGCTGTTCCAGGCGCTCGACCACGTGGTGGGCAACGTGGAGCTGGGCCGGCTGGACGAGTGGGTCGCCTTCTACAACCGGGTGATGGGCTTCACCACCATGGCCGAGTTCGTCGGCGGGGACGTCGCCACCCGGTACTCGGCCCTGATGAGCAAGGTTGTCACCAACGGTAACCACCGGGTGAAACTCCCCCTCAACGAGCCGGCGATCAGCGCACGGCGCTCCCAGATCGACGAGTACCTCGACTTCTACGACGGTCCCGGCGTCCAGCACCTGGCGCTGGCCACCAGCGACATCGTCACCACCGTGGATGTCCTGCGGGCCCGGGGCGTGGAGTTCCTCGACACCCCGGACGCCTACTACCGCGACCCCGGGCTGCGCGCCCGCGTCGGCGAGGTGCGGGTCCCCGTCGAGGAGCTGCGCACCCGCGGCATCCTGGTCGACCGCGACGAGGACGGCTACCTGTTGCAGATCTTCACCAGGCCGGTCGGCGACCGGCCGACGGTGTTCTTCGAGTTCATCGAGCGGCACGGGGCGCTCGGCTTCGGCGTCGGCAACTTCCGGGCGCTGTTCGAGGCCATCGAGCGTGAGCAGGCCAGACGCGGCAACCTCTGACGCCGGGGACATCCGCGGGCCCAGGACGCCGGCGGCACCGGGCACGCCGGAGCCGCCGGGCCGCCAGGGCCGTCGGGTGGGAAGGACATGCCATGCCCCACTACCGGGCCGTGGGCGACGTTCCGCCCAAACGGCACACCCAGCACCGCGGCCCCGACGGGGGCCTCTACCGCGAGGAGCTGCTGGGCGCGGAGGGCTTCGCCGGGGAGCACGCGCTGCTGTACCACACCGGCGTGCCCGCCGCGATCGCCGACGCGGCGCCCTGGACGCCCGCGGACCTGACCACCCACCCGAACATCCCGCTGCTGCCCCGGCACTTCCGGCTGCCGGCGCTGTTCAACGGCACACCGCCCGGCACGCCGCCCGGCACACCGCCTGGGACGCAGCCCGGCACACCGCCCGGCACGCAGCCCGGGACACCGCCCGGTAAACAGCCTGGGGACGTCGACGTGGTCACGGGACGGCGGCTGGTCCTCGGCAACGCCGACGTACGCATCTGCTACGCCGTCGCGGGCGCGGCCAGCCCGCTGTACCGCAACGCCATCGGCGACGAGTGCGTGTACGTCGAAGCCGGCGCGGCAACCGTGGAGACGGTCTTCGGCACGCTTGGCGCCCGTCAGGGCGACTACGTGATCCTGCCCCGGGGCGTCATCCACCGCTGGATCCCGGACCCGGCCGCGCCGCTGCGCGTGTACGTCATCGAGGCGGACTCCCCTCTCGCCCCGCCGCCGCGCTACCTGTCCCGGCACGGGCAGTTCCTGGAGCACGCGCCGTACTGCGAGCGGGACCTGCGCCCGCCCGCCGGCCCGCTGCTGGTGACCGGAACCGACGTGGAGGTGCTCGTCAAGCACCGCGGCTCGCGCGGCGCCAACGGCGGCGTCGCCGGGACCCGCTACCGCTGCCCCAGCCATCCGTTCGACGTGGTGGGCTGGGACGGCTGCCTGTACCCCTACACGTTCAACATCGCCGACTTCGAGCCGGTCACCGGACGGGTGCACCAGCCGCCGCCCGTCCACCAGATCCTCGCCGGCCGCAACGTCGTGATCTGCAACTTCGTCCCCCGCAAGGTCGACTACCACCCGCTGGCCGTGCCGGTGCCCTACTACCACTCCAACGTCGACTCCGACGAGGTGATGTTCTACTGCGGCGGGGACTACGCGGCGCGCAGGGGCTCCGGCATCGGGCCGGGCTCGGTCAGCCTGCACCCGGGCGGGCACACGCACGGCCCGCAGCCGGGCGCGGTGGAGCGCTCGCTCGGGGTGGAGTTCGTCGACGAGCTCGCGGTCATGGTCGACACCTTCCGTCCGCTCGAGCTCGGCGAGGGCGCCCTCGCCTGCGATGACGGCCGCTACGCCTGGACCTGGGCGAACGGGGACAGCTGATGACGCCGGACCCTGATGACGCCGGACCCTGATGACGCCGGACCGCTGATGACGCCGGGCACCCCGCCGCCGGCCGGGCCGCTCGACGCCGCCGCGTCCTGGCTCGGGGTGGAGCACGGCGATCCCTTCGGGATACACACGCTGCCCTACGGCAGTTTCACCACACCGGACGCGCCGGGCGCGCGCGTCGGCGTCGCGATCGGCGAGCACATCCTGGACCTGACCGCCGCCGCCGACGCGCTCCTGCCGGAGCACGCCGGGCTGTTCACCGCGGGCAGCCTCGACCGGCTGCTGGCCGCCGGCCCCACCGTGTGGTCACAGGTCCGCTCCCAGGTGCGGCGTTGGCTCGTGGACGGACGGTACCGGCGCGCCGTCGAGCCGCTGCTGCTACCGGCCGCGACGGCGACCCCGCGCCTGCCGTTCACGGTCGCCGACTACGTCGACTTCTACGCCAGCGAACAGCACGCCACCAACCTGGGCCGCATCCTGCGCCCGGACGGCGACCCCCTCACCCCCAACTGGAAGCACCTGCCGATCGGCTACCACGGACGCTCCGGCACGGTCGTCGTCTCCGGGACGCCGGTCGTGCGCCCGCGCGGGCAGCTGCGCGCCCCGGACGGCGAGATCACGTTCGCGCCGACGGCGCGGCTGGACCTCGAGGCCGAGGTCGGCTTCGTCGTCGGCACCCCCTCGCGGCCTGGGCGCCCCGTGCCGCTGGCGGCGGCGGAGCGGCACGTCTTCGGCGCCTGCCTGGTCAACGACTGGTCCGCCCGCGACATCCAGGCCTGGGAGTACGTCCCGCTCGGCCCGTTCCTCGGCAAGGCGTTCGCCACCTCCGTCTCCGCGTGGGTCGTGCCGCTCGACGCGCTGCGGCACGCCCGGGTGCCCGCCCCGCCGCGCGACCCGCGTCCACTGCCCTATCTCGACGACACCGGCGCGCCGCCGGGGGGCTTCGACATCGAGCTCGCGATCTCCCTCAACGGGCACCCGGTCTCCCGGCCGCCGTTCGCCGGCATGTACTGGACGCTGGCCCAGCAGCTCGCCCACCTGACGGCGGGCGGCGCGCCGCTGCGCACCGGTGACCTGCTCGCCTCCGGCACGGTCAGCGGCCCCACCCGCGCGCAGTACGGGTCACTCGTCGAGCTCACCTGGAACGGGACCCAGCCCCTGGCCCTCCCCGACGGCTCGGCCCGCACCTTCCTCAAGGACGGCGACGAGATCGTCATCACCGCCACGGCCCCCGGCCCGCACGCAACCGTCATCGGCCTCGGCGAGGTCCGCGCCCGTATCCTGCCCCCCTGACCGAAGCCGTCGATCAGGGGGAATGAGTACGAAAGTGGCTGCCATGGCAGCCACTTGCTCCCTCATTGTCATGATCCGGCGATCCAGGGACGGCACAACATCGACGGCTGACCGCGCATCGCGCCAGCGCGGGACCCGCCAGCGCTGACCGCTGTCGGCGAAGGCGTGCTGGTGTCTCGACGTGGTAGATCGTCGATCAGTGTTCGGCGGCTGCGTAGGGTGGTGAACGGAACATGCCCCCGTGCGCCAGTCCCATGGAGAGTGACGATCGATGAGCCGCCGGTTCAACACCGCCGGCCCGTGCCGGCCCGGGATCGACTACATGATCCCGGCGGTGTCGCGGCTGCCGGAGGCACCTGGCCTCATCGACCAGGAGGGCTACTTCGTCGTGCACGCCCCCCGGCAGACGGGCAAGACCACGACGTTGCAGGCGCTCGCCGACGAGCTGACCGCTGCCGGCCGGTACGCGGCGCTGCTGTTCTCCTGTGAGACCGGCCGGGCTACCGGCGACGACTACGGCGCGGCGGCCCGTGCCGTTCTCGACCGGATCCGGGCCGACGCCGAGGACATGCTGCCAGCGGACCTGCGCCCACCGCCGTGGCCACAGGCGTCGGAAGGTACCCTCATCGTCGAAGCGTTTCGGGCCTGGGCGCAGGCCTGCCCACGCCCCCTGGTGCTGTTTCTCGACGAGATCGACGCGCTCCAGGGCCAGACGTTGATCAGCGTCCTCAGCCAGCTCCGCGACGGCTACCGCGGCCGCCCCAACCGTTTTCCCGCCTCAGTCGTGCTGTGCGGCCTGCGCGACGTCCGCGACTATAAAGCAGCCTCCGGCGGTGACTCGTCTCGTTTGGGGACGTCCAGCCCGTTCAACATCAAGTTGGAGTCGTTGCGGCTGGGGGACTTCACCCCGGACGAGGTCGCCGCACTCTACGCCCAGCACACCGCGGACACCGGCCAGGTGTTTACTCCGGACGCGGTGGATCGGGCGGTGGAGCTGACCGCTGGCCAGCCGTGGCTGGTCAACGCGCTGGCCCGTGAAATCGTCGAAAAGATCGCCGTCCCCACCTCCGAATCGATCACTGTTGGTCATGTGGAGCAGGCCAAGGAACGGCTGATCCTGGCGCGGGCGACGCATCTGGACTCGCTGGCCGCGAAACTCGCCGAACACCGGGTCCGCCGCGTCCTCGAACCCGTCCTCGCCGGTACCCTGCCCGAACTCGACCCCTACGACGACGACCTCAGCTACACCCGCGACCTCGGCCTGATCACCCCGAAACTCCCCGTCCGCGTCGCCAACCCCATCTACCACGAAGTCATCGCCCGCGTCCTGACCGCCAACAGCGAAGCCCAGGTCCTCGCCGACCCCCGCGCCTTCGTCCGCTCCGACGGAACCCTCGACTTCGGCCTCCTCCTCCGCGAGTTCGCCGACTTCTGGACCGAACACGCCGACGTCCTCGTCCGCGGCATCGTCTACCACGAAGTCGCCCCCCAGCTGGTCTTCATGGCCTTCCTCCAACGCGTCGTCAATGGCGACGGCCATGTCACCCGCGAATACGGTGTCGGCCGTGGCCGCATCGACCTGCACATCCGCTGGCCCTACACGGCATCGGACGGCAAACGCCACTGGCAACGCGAAGCCATCGAACTCAAGGTCCGCCATCCCGGCGACACCGACCCCCTCCGCCGCGCCCTCACCCAACTCGACAGCTACCTTGACCGCCTCAACCTCCCCACCGGCACCATCGTCATCTTCGACCGCCGCCCCGACGCTCCGCCCGTCCACAAACGCACCCACATCGACACCGTCACCAGCCCCGCCGGCCGCGCCATCACCGTCCTACGAGCGTGACGAAGGCCCGCCCAAGAAGCGCTGACGAGAACAGATCGCGCGGCATTCACACGCGGTGCACTGACCTTTTGAGACCGCGTCTTCGGCCTCACCAGGTGGGCGCCCCGGACTTAGGCCGTGCACTTCCGGAAGATCGATTTTGGTCATGAGCTACGAAAACACCAGCTAAGATCAAATTAGCCAGGCAGCTCGGGATAGCGGCCCGGGGTGGTGACGACGAGGCCGGACTGGGTGCAGGCCATCGCGAGCCGGTCGTCGTAGGTCAGCATCTGGTCGGCGTCCAGGAGGAGCGCCGAGGCCAGGTGGATGGCGTCCAGTGACCGGAGTACCGGTGGCCCGACCCGTCGTGCCAGGCTCACCACCTCGGGTGACAGCGGATGCTCGGCTATTCCGGACAGGGCGGCGTCCGCGTGGACGGTCGCGGACGCCGCGTCGGCGCCGAACCGGGCACGTAGCGCACGGGTCACCTCGATCCACGCCAGCGATGACGACACCAGCAGATCGCCGTCCGCATGATGTCTGTCGACCGCCGCGACCAGGGCCGACGAGTCCGCTTCGGCAACCAGTCGTTTGAGGATCGCGCTGCTGTCCAGGTAGATACGCACGCTTCTACAGCCGGTCGTCGCGGTCGAGCAGGTCGAGGCTGGTCGTGCCTTCGGGCAGGGTGAGCGTGGGCGTGACGCGACGATACGGCGTGCGTGGTGGAAGAACGATCCCCGCGGTGAGCAGTGGCTCCCGGGTGCCGAGCGATGCCGGTCCGCCAGCGGCGAGCGTCCTGAGGTGCCGGTCGACAGCCTCGCGAAGGATCTCCTGCTGCGAACGGCCGGACCGGTCCGCCTCGGCGCGTAGCGCGGCCTCGGCCTCGGGACGGAGACGAAGGTTCACAGCCATAATGATGATGGTACACGGCTGGTACCAGAAGATATACCGTCCAGCCGCCCCAAGCCGCCCGCGAGAGGAGATGCCGTGGGCGTGCTGTGAGGGTGTTCCGGATATCCGACGATCGGACACCCGGTCACGTGACGTCTGTCCGCGGTTTCAGCCGCTGCCGGGCCAGAGGGAATATCAGAGGATCTGAATCAGCTACTGTGAATCTCATGCGGGTGATGACGGCTTCCGAGGCGTCCCGGATACTTCAGCGCGTTTCTCGACGACGCTGAACACGGTGAGACGATCGTGGTCACCCGTAGCGGCCGGTGCGTCGCTGTGATCATGCCCGCGCCGCAGGGCAACGGTGAGGCGTTGCGGGAGGTCTTCCACCGCTGGGGTGCTCGCGCGGGTGTCGACGACGGGTTCGGGGCCGATGTCGCGGCTGCCCGGGAGGCTTCTTCCGCTGAGTGGGACACCGACCCGTGGCACGACTGATCCTGGACACCGGTGTGCTGGTCGCCGGTGCCGGTGGCCTGTTAGATCTTGCGGTCATGAGTGACGGGGACGACGTCGTCCTACCGGCCCTCGCGCTCGCCGAATACACCGTCGGGGTGCTGCTGGCCTCGGATGAGGCCACTCGCGCCGCGCAACAGGCGTTCCTCACCGACGTGCTCTCCGTGACTCCGGTCGAGGACTACACCCCGGACGTCGCCCGGCATCACGCGCAGCTCCTGGCCCATGTACGCCGTACCGGCGCGCCCCGCGGAGCTCCTGATCTCATCATCGCGGCGACGGCGCGTGCCACGCAGCGGGTACTGGTCACCACTGACAAACCTGCCCGTTTCGACGAGCTGCCCGACGTCGCCACCCGCCTGGTAGCCACCCGCCTGGTAGCCACCCGCCGGTGACGGAATTCCGACCGGCTCACAGCGCGTAGGCGGATATCCCGGTAGACGCCAGGTCAACGGAGAGGCTTCCAGCCGTCTGTCGTAGTCTCCGACGGGATGGGACGGTACGTGCCCTCACCGGTGCGACGAGCGGTGATCTCTGGAAACCTCGCCACGCGGCCTGGTCGGCCGCTCCCGCGCTGGCGTTGGGTGGCATGCTCCAGGGATGATCATCGGTGGCCGGGCGCGGGGCGGCAGGGCGCGCGGCAGGGTTCACGGAAAGCGGGGGCGGACGCTGATGGCGAGGATCGTTCGTCACGGCCCATGGGGCGGGCCGGGGGAGCAGGCGACCGCCGTCTACCTGCGCGACCACCTCGACGACGGATGGACGGTCGTGTGCGGCCGTCAGCTCGTCGGCGGGACGAACACGCGCGACTCCGACTTCATCGTCGTCGGCCCGAACAGCGTGACGGTCATCGAGGAGAAGTCCTGGCACGGTGAGCTGCTCGGCACCGAGGAGCGCTGGTACGACAGGCGGACCCACCACGAGCTGGGAAGCCCGATCAACCAGGCGAACGGTGTCGCGCGTGTCCTGGCGGGCAACATCGACCGGCTGCTGCGCCAGCACCGTCGGACGCTGGCGCGCAGGGCCGGAGCCGGGGCCGGGGCCGGAGCCGGAGCCGGCCACCAGGACCGGCGGCCGCACATCGTCGAGTACCTCGTCGTGCTGTCCTCGCCCGACGTCAGATTCGACGTGGCGGACCCACGCGCCGCCGACCGCGTGGTCCGGCTGGCCGGGTGCGAGCGGAGGCTTGTCGAGCTCGACCGGTCGACCGCCGCGCGCATGGATCTCGGGCCTGTCCGCGACCGCGTTCTGGCCTTGGTCGAGGGCCTCCCGGAAAGGCCGCTACGGCCGGCGCAGCTGGGCAGTTACCAGATCGTCGGAGACATCGAGCCGACACCGCGCGGCCCCAGGTACGTGGGCAGGCACCGCGACGGTGCGGTCCGGATTCTGCTGACCTATCAGCGCCAGGGCCTGTCCGAGGCGGAGCAGACCGAGGGCGACCGACTGATCCTGCGGGAGTACCACGCCATGCGGCGGCTCGCGCCGCTGGGCCGGGTTCTCGCGGTCGACCCCTACTTCGGCGTCGACGACGACCAGATGTGGGTGGTGCCGATGCACCCGCCCATGCCGTCCCAGCGGACGATCCGACGCCGGATCGCCGCCGGTGAACGCCCTTCGCCCTCCGCGTTCGCCGAGGTTGCCGCGGACGCCTATGCCGGGCTCGCCGACATGCACGCCGAAGGCATCGCGCACCGCGCGCTGCACCCGAGCCGGATCTGGCTGCCCGACAAGGCCAACAAGGTGACCTTCTCGGACCTGCTGATCGCCAAGATCGCGAATTCGGGGACCGTCTTCGACGCCGACGAGATCGACGAGCTCGGCCGGCCGTACCGTGCCCCGGAGTGCCGGCTCACCGTGCACGCCGCGGGCTACCCGTCCGACGTCTACTCCCTGGCGCTGTGCCTGCTCGCCTGGTGGGAGCTGCGCCAGTCCGACCCGCCGCTCGTCCCCGACGTCCCGCCGTCGCTGCCGGGCCGGGTCCGTGACGTGCTGTCCGCCTGCCTGGCGCAGGATCCCGGTGCCCGGCCGGAGGCCCGGCAGGTCGCCGACCTGCTCCTCGCGCACCTGCGCGAGGAGCGCAGACGCGCGGTGCGGCCGGCGCCCGGCGTGCGGATCGACAACAACAAGTACGAGCTGGTCCGCGGCCTCGGGGACGGCGCCACCGCGACCACCTGGCTCATGAAGGACCGGCGGTTCGAGATCTGGCACACGCTCAAGATCATGAAATCGGCGGGGACCCTGGACCACCTGCGCAGCGAGCTGACCCTGCTGCAGAAGCTCAAGCACGACCGGATCGTGAGCGTGTCCGGTTATCTGCTCGAGCCGTTCGGGCCGGCGCTCATCGCCGAGTACGTCGACGGCCGGACGGTGTCCGAGCTCGGCCTGACCCTGCGCGGCAACCTCGCCGCCTGCCAGAAGATCCTCGCCGACATGCTGGACGCCCTCGAGTACGCCCACCGCCGGGAGGTCCTGCACCGCGACATCTCCCCGAACAACATCATCGTGGACGCGGACGACCGGGCCACGCTGATCGACTTCGGGGTGGCGACCAGCGACGCGGACCGCAGCATCGTCGGCACCCTGCCGTACCAGGCTCCCGAGATCGCCGCCGGCCTGTCCTGGTCGCCGGCGGCGGACCTCTACTCCCTCGCCGTCGTGTGCTTCGAAGCGCTGACGGGCCGGCTCCCGTACCTGGTGGACGGGCAGTTCCCGGACAAGCGGCAGCTCGTCCGGCCCACCGGCACGCAGATCGGGGCCGGGGGCGGTGCCGGCGTGGACGCCGCTGTGTTCGACGTCATCCTGCGTGCCTGCGACCCCGAGCCCGACCAGCGCTTCTCGTCGGCCGCGGCGTTCCGCGACGCCGTCGCGTCCGCGCTCGCGCCTCCACCGGCCTCGTTACCGCGGGTCTCACCACCGGCGGTCTCGTTACCACCGGTCGCACCGCCATCGGCCGGGCGGGAACGAGAGGCCGGGCTGGAACGAGAGGCCGGGCGGGAGCGAGAACAGCCCGGCAGCCGGGCGCGGCGCGGGCTGCCGCGAGAAGAGCGGCCGGAGCGGAGCCAGGTCGTCAATCCGGCCGTGGACGAGATCCGGCAGCTCTTCCGCAACAGCGGGCTGGGCAACCGCGGCAACCGGGGCCTCGACTCCGAGTTCGCCGTGCGGACGTACGTCCCGACCAGGCTGGACGAGCGGCTCGTCCCGCGCGTCGTCGACGGCCGCCCGCAGCTGGTGGTCTTCAGCGGGAACCCGGGTGACGGCAAGACCGCCTTCCTCGAGCGTCTCGGCGAGTTCCTGCGCGGCCGGGGCGCGCGGGTGCTCGCCAGCGACGCGGCCGGCTGGCGGATGGCCCTCGCCGGCCACGAGTACGCCTCCGTCTACGACGCCAGCGAGTCCCACGAGGGCATGTCAGCGGACGAGCTGCTGCGCCGGGTGCTCGACCCGCTGGGCGACGGCGGCCCGGCGGGCGGCTACACCGCGCTCGTCGCCGCCAACGACGGCCGGCTCCTCGACTTCCTGGAACGCGAGGCGTCGCGTTATCCGCGGATCGCGAAGGCGCTCGCGGACGGCGGCGGGACCGACGGGACCGACGGGATCGACGGCGGCGGCACCGACAGCGCGGGGATCCTGCGGGTCGACCTCAAGGGCCGGTCGATGGCGTCGGTCGGCGCGGCGGCCGGCTCGCTGACGGTGCGGCTGCTGGAGGCGCTGGTCGCCGGCGACATGTGGGCCGAGTGCGCCTCGTGCGTCGCCGAACAGCGTTGCCCCATCGTCCGCAACGCCCGTGAGCTCGGCGTGCCGCGGGCCCAGGAGCGTCTGCACCGCCTGGTGCTCACCTCCCATCTGCGCCGCGGCCGCCGCCCCACCATCCGTGACCTGCGTTCGACGCTCGCCTACCTGGTGACCGCCGACCTCGGCTGTGCCGACGTCCACCAGGAGATCGGCGACGGGCCGGGGAACCCGGCGACCCCCGAGCGGCACTTCAGCTCGCTCGCGTTCGACGCCTCGGGCGGGCGGGACCGGCTGCTCGACGAGTGGCGGGAACTCGACCCGGCCACGGTCGCCACCGCCCGCCTGGAGCGGGCGCTGGCCCCGGACGCGCGCACCGGCACGGACATGGCCCGCGCGAAGCGCCGGCTCTACTTCACCGCGCCGGACGCCGAGGTGGCCGGCGCCGGGTACCTGAGCCCCTACCGCTACTTCGAGGAGTTCCGCGCGCTGTTGGCCGCCGGCCACCCTGGTGGTGCTGTGGCCGCCGGCCAGGAGAGCGGCACAGCGGGCGACAGGATCGTCCGGATGCTGCTGCGCGGCCTGTCGCGCTGCATCGGGCCTGTCGGCTACGACGGGGAGGGCGTCGCGGTCTCCGTCGGTGAACCGGCGGAGGACGGCGGGGCTGTCGTCAAGGTCCTCGCTCTCGACGAGTTCGCGGTCGAGGTCGCCTCGGTCGACGACCGGTTCGTCGAGACGGCAGCCGACGTGTTCGTGCTGCGGCACGTCGCCGGGCAGGCCGGCATGACCGTCGACCTCGACCTGTTCGAGCTGCTCATGCGGGCCGCCGCCGGCTACCTGCCGACCAACCCCGAGGTGACGCCGCTGCTGGAGGAGCTCGGCCTGTTCCGGTCGGGCCTCACGCTGCAGCCGGCGTCCAGAGTGATCGTCATCGAGCCTGACGGCCGGCGCAACGCCATCGCGGTGACCGGCACGACGATCGAGCTGCTGGGAGCCGACCGATGACACTCGTCCCGCCGAAGGACCTCCGGTCGTACTCCTTCGAACGGCTCACCGGGGTCGAGCTGAACGACTTCGACGTCGACCGGTTCCTGCCCGTGCTGTTCGAGATGGTGGTCACCAACGGCCGGCGGCTGAGCCGCTCGGACGCGCGCCCCACCGAGCCGGGCGGGTACATCGAGGCCCTCGCCGGCCATCCCGCCCTGCGCGGTTTCGGCGACGAGCACGGGCAGGCGGTGCTCGAGCAGTGGGTGAACACGAGTGTGGTCCGGCTCGGCCACAGCGGCCGCGGCCACCGTGACGTGCAGCTGGCCGCTGTCCAGCCCAGCCATATCGGCGCCTACCGGGCCGGGCTGCCGGCGGAGGGTGCCCGGCACCGCAAGGTGCATCTGGTCGTCTACCGCCTGCTGACGGACGCGCTCGCCCGCCGCGGCAGCCCGAACCCGGCGGGCGAGCTCAGGTCGCTGTTCCTGGAGGCGTTCGGGCGCGGCGTGTCGATCTCCGACAGCGCGGTCCCGCGGTTCGACGGGGCAACGGCCGACCTGGACGCCAACGTGCTGCTCAGCCTCTACTACCTGGAGGGTTTCACGCCCGGCAGGCTGCTGTCGGCCCGGCAGGCGCTCGACTGGGATCCCGTCATGCCGGGAGTGATGATCGCGCTCGGTGATCAGCTGTTGGACTTCCTTGCCGTCTACCGGCACCGGCTGCCCACCATCGCGCTGGCGCGGCACCTGGCGGCGCTGGTGAACATCGGCCTGTTCACCACGACGCTGCGCCTGTTCACGCTGGTCAACGACCTGTGCCGGGGCCGGGCCAGGCCGGCCGACCTCGGCGTCGACCGCAGGCCCGCGCGGACCGAGATCTACGTCGACTTCACCCGGCAGACCGGCGGCGACTCGGACCGGCTGGCCGGCGAGTGCGTCGACCGGGACCTGGAGCGGCTGCCCGCCTACCTCGACGACATGCTGCTGCTGAAGACCCTGGACCGGTACGCGGGCAACGAGGCGAAGCTCCGGCCCTACGTGCAGGACAGGCGTGGGCCCGACTGGCTGACCGCGCTCATGGATCTGCGCCACGACCAGTACGTGGAGTGGCGGGCCGGCCTGGAGCTCGAGCGGATCATCGAGGAGACGAGGAACGTCACCAGGTGCTCGGACGAGGACGCGCGCGCCGAGCTCGAGCGGGCCGCGCCGGGCGGGTCACAGCTCGACCAGGTCGTCGCCGCGATCCGCCAGTCGCAGACGAAGCAGGCGATCAAAGCCGCCGGGCAGTGGTTCTGGAACACCGGGGGGATGCGCAAACAGGCCGGGCTGCTGCGCGGCAACCTGCGGGGCCGGCGGGCCTGGCGGTACGCGATGACCGACGAGCTGCTCACCACGCTGCTGCTGAGCACCCTGGTGGATCCCGACCGGGGAGAGGCGCTGCCCCGGATGCGCCTGGCCGACCTGCTCGTCACGCTGGAGTCCCGCTGGGGCCTGCTCGTCGACCGGCCGCCGGCCGCCCGCGCCGACGCGTCGTCACGCGCCGTGGCCAACGCCAATCTTGTCGCGTTCACCGGCCGGCTGCGCCAGATGGGCTTCTTCGCCGATCTTTCCGACGACTTCAACGCCCAGTATGTGATCAATCCTCTTGCCGGAGCCGGAGCGCGGCGATGACCAGCCTGAGCACCGCCCTCGCCACCAGGGTCGCCGAGCAGCTGGTGGCCGACTTCCTGCGCGGCGCCCCGCCCGGCCGCTGCCTGCGGCTCGACCACCTGCGGGAGGCCGACTGCCATGCCGTCCGGGAGAAGGCCGCGCAGGCGCTGGCACAGGTGCCCGCAACGGGACGCGGCTCCTCGGCCGGTGCGGCGCAGATCGCCGTCCTGGGTACGACCGGCCACGCGGACGACACGGTCATCCGTCCCGAACGCGCGATCGAGCTGCGCAACCGCAAGTCGGCCGCGCTCCTGCTGCTCGTGCCGTCCGGTGCCGACACCCCGGCGGCCAGCAGCCTGGAGAACTCGTTCGAGTCGATCGACATCGACCATCTGTTCGTCAGGATCGCCCGGGACACCCACCACCGCCTGGACCGCTCGCTGCGGGAGCTGTGCGACCAGGTCCAGCAGACCGTGCGCCGCAACGCCTTCAACCACTCGAGGCAGGCGCGCGCCGAGTACCTGCTCGCCGTGAGCGCCGCCGCGAACGACCCGGCCGGCGGCGGTACCGCCAACGCCCTGTACAACGCCGAGCTCACGGCGGGTACGCACCTGCACCTCGTCGGCCTGATCCCGGACCATGGCGGCGCGTCGTTCGTCTCCCGGCTCGAGGCCAACGCCACCTGCGTGACCGCGCTGGTCAAGCCCGCGCGATCGCAGGAGGACGCCCGCGAGAGGCTGCGCAGCTGCCCGTTGCGCCAGGACGACGAGCACTACCAGGCCATCGAACGGTTCGTGGCCGCGGTGCCACGCATGTCCGAGCGCACCTGGCTGCACGACCTCGCCGCCCCCGGGAACCGCGGCCTCACGTTCGACCGGTGGCCCCTGGACCTGCCCGCGGACAGCGACCTCGTCGCCCTGCACGTCGAGCCGTTCGCGAACCAGGACGGCATCGTCCCGGCCGGGACGGGGCTGCGCGCCGGGCCCGACAGCGCGCTGCCCACCTGCTCGACCAGAGGCGGGTTCGTCAAGGCCACCTGGAGGACCGAGCCGGCCAGGCCGAAGGACGTCGCCCGCTGGCGTGTCGAGATCATCCCGTCGGAGGAGTACTACGGCGAGGAGACGGACTTCGACGTCGAGCTTCCCAGCGCGTCCGGGAAGGCCAGCGCGCGCAGCCACCGGCTGACGGTCGCGGTCGACACCGAGGAGGCGCAGCGGGTCCCGGCGGTGGTCGTCGTCCGGGTTCAGGCGCTGGACCGCAACAACCAGGTGCTCCGCCTGCGGGACGGCCAGCCCGCGCAGGCGGTGAGCCAGGAGTTCTCCCTCGACGACGTACCGCCGCCGGAGAGCACGGCCGTCCGGCGGGACAGCGCGTTGTCGCTCCCGGTCGCGCGGCTGCGCGCCCTGCGGGCCGGCGTGGACGCGCAGAGCGAGACCTGCGAGGGCTGGCAGGAGGCGGACCTCGCCTACCTGCAGCTCCGCTTCGGCCGTGGCCACGCCACCCGGATCGCCCTCAGCGTCGCCCTGCGGGAGCTGGGGCAGCGGGTCCTGGCCGAGCCGGACAGCGCCGGCCGGTACGCGGCGGTGGTCGCGGCCGGCCAGCCGTTCTCCGCGGGACGGGCCGTGCCGGTCGGCCCCGAGCGGCCCGGCGGCGCGGGCAAGGCGTTCCTGGCCGCCCGCCGGGAGTTCTTCGACGCGGTGCGGGCGCAGCCCGGCCGCGGGCTCATCGAGGTCGCCGACCTCACCGACGAGCTCGCGGCGCTGGCGAGCCGCTACACCGCCTCCTACGGGCGGGCGCTGCGCCGGGACGCCAGCCCCGCCGACACCCGGGCACTCACCACCATCGACACGCTCCGCCTGCGGATCGACCTCGGCCGGCGCGACCACCCGGTGAACGCGCTGGTCGTGCTGCCCACGCACCCGTTGCGGGTGGCGTGGTATCTCGCGTACTGGGCCGAGCTGACAGGATGGTGCCGTCAACTACGCTCCGTATCCAGCAAGGAGGAGCGGGCTGGCGAGGTGGACATCGATCTGCTCGCCCGGCTCAGCCCGGCGCGCACGCCGTTCCTGCTCAGCGACGACGACGGCCGGCCGTATGTGTTCGCGCAGAACCTCCGGCTGCTGCACGGCGTCTACCTGCCGGTCGGCGAGCCGGACCCGGCAACCGCCATCAGCGAGATCGTCGGCGCCCTCGGCCTGCCCAGCTCCGACGTCAGCGTGGGCGAGGTCCCCGCCGCGCGGCTGGCCGAGCGCATCCGCCTCTACCGGCAGACCCACCACCAGCCCGAACGCCTGCGGATTCTCGCGACCAACCCGGGCAGCGGGGCGTTCCTCGGCGAGGCGCTGCGGGCCGTCACCGCCGAGGCCTCCGGGGACCCGGCGACGGCGGAGGCCGACGGCGGGCTCGCGCCGCACATCCAGGTGGAGACGTTCGGGGAAGGCGCCTCGGAGACGAGCCCCCTGCCCGGGCTGCGCGAGCTGCAGCAGGAGCTCGCCGAGAACCGGGCCCGGCGCAGCCGTGGCTTCCTCGACCCGGCACTGGAGATCTCGACCGCGCCGCTGGACGCGATCGACACGGCACACGACGCCCATCTGGCGGTGCTCACCGACGTCAGCCACCCGGAGCTGGTCATCGGCACCCCGACGGTGACGGCGGGCAGCGTCTCGTTCCGCGGCCTGATCACCCGGCCCGTCACCGACCTCGGCCCGGACGGTGGGTGGGTGACCGGAATCGACTTCCCGCCCGCGCGCGGCGCCGACTCCACACCCCTGACCGACCTGCACCGGCGGTTCGCGGAGGCCGTCACGTCGCTGTTCGTCGCAGCCGCGGGCGGGACGCCGGCCGGCGGCTCCCCGGTGGTCACCTCCGGCGCCGCGGCCGGCCCGGACAATGGTCCCGGCCTGGGCAATGGCCCCGATCCGAATAACGGTCCTGTTTCGGGCAATGGCCCCGGTCCGGGTAATGACTCTGATCCGGGCAATGGCCCTGGTCCGGGCAGCGGCCCCGGCCCGGAGGCGACGGTGCTGCTGCCGAGCCGGGCGATCCGGCCGGCGGTACTGTCCGCCACGCGGTTCACGCCGGCCCAGGACGGGCCGTCGACGCCGGACGAGCCGCGTTCCGCGGCCATCGCCCGGGTGCGCATGGAGGTCAGCGGCCGCACCGCGCGCGTGCTCGAGATCGCCCACGAGCGGTGCGACTGGGTCATCGTCCTGGACCGTTTCCTCGGGCTGGACGCCTTCGACGACCCGGCCACGCGCACCGCCGGCGGGCGCCGCTACATCCTCGACTACGCCCCCGAGTTCCTCGACGGGCTCGGCCACCAGATGTCCATCACGACCGCGCACCGGGCGGACGTCGAGAAGATGTTCCTGCGCGCGATGACCGAGCTCGGCTTCTACCGTCCGGGCGAGTCCGTGTCGTCGGTCATCGACGAGCTGCTGCTGGTGTCGGGCCGACTGATCCTCGCCGCGACCGGTGACGACAACCGGGCGAAGGAGGCGGTGGCACTGGCGGCGGTGGTGGCGCACCTGCGCCGTCGTGGTGAGCTCGAGAACACGGTCATCATCCCCGTCGACGCCCATCCGGAGCTCTTCGGCTCCCGCGCCCGGCGCCAGTCCGGCCAGCGGGCCCGGCGGTGCGATCTGCTCCTGGTCCGTTTTCCCACCACGCGCCGGGTGAGCATAGAGGCCGTCGAGGTGAAGTCGCGCGGCATGCTCGGCAGTGAGGATCTCGCCCGTGACATCGCGGGACAGGTGGATGCGACGATCGATGTCATCAACCGGTTGTTCTTCACCGAACCTGTCCGGATCGACCGCCCGCTCCAGCGGGCCCGGTTCGCGGCGCTGCTGCGCTACTACCTGCGCCGGTCCGCCCGCCGGAGCCTGATCACGGAGGCGGTGGAGTTCGGCCGCATCCAGGAGACCATCGACCGGCTGGAGACGAGCGGTCTGGCGGTCGGCTACCAGCGCAGCGGCTACATCGTGGTCCTGCACGAGGACGGAACAGCCGACTTCGAGGTCAGCGGCACCCGCATCCGCACCATCACGGCCAGAAACCTCCAGGCGGACGAGGACGCCGACACCCGCCGCCCCGCCTACATCCCGCCGCCGCGCGCGTTCGACCCGATCGTGGTGTCGGGTGCCGCGGACCCGGACCCGGACGGGCCCGGCACGAGCGTCCATGCCGACACGGACACGGACGTCTCGCCAGCCGTCGGCACGCTCCCGTCGTCCGCCGCCGTCGGCGCGGACGGTGGCGAAGCCGGTGGACGTCCCCCTGAGCCTGCGGGCACCTCGGCAGATGCCCCGTCGCAGCCTCCGGCCGAGTCGCCGCCGACGCCGCCGAGGACGGCTCCGGCCGAAGCGCAGCCGACGACGCCGCCGAGCCCGTCGGATGAACCGCCGGCCCGGGAGCTCACATACCCGCGGGCCGTGCGGGTGCTGGTGGGCCGCACGCTGCCTCCGGAGGAGGACATCGTCTGGGAGGCGAGCACGACCGGCAGCCCCCACCTGTTCATTCTCGGTATCCCGGGACAGGGCAAGTCGGAGACGACGATCCGGTTGCTTCAGGGCGCGGTGGAGCAGGGCCTGCCCGCACTGGTGATCGATTTCCACGGCCAGTTCGGGAACGACCCGCGGCGGCCGGAATCCCTGCATGTGCGGGACGCCGCGGCAGGCCTGCCCTTCTCACCGTTCGAGCTGGCGGCGGACGCCGGCCGGCACGCCTACAAGATGAACGCGCTGTCCGTCTCGGAGATCTTCGCCTATGTGTGCGGGCTTGGTGACATCCAGCGGGACGTCGTCTACCAGGCGCTGGTGGGCGGTTACGAGGCGCATGGCCATGGTGCTCTCACCCCGCCGCGGGGTGTTCCGACGCTGGAGGCGGTCCGGGACAGGATCGCGCGGCTGGAGAAGGAACGCGGGGTGGCGAACGTGCTCGCCCGCTGCCGGCCGCTGCTGGAGTACGGCCTGTTCACGGACGACACCGGGCTGAGCATCCAGGACCTGATCAGGAGTGGGCTCGTCGTCGACCTGCACGGCTTCGCCGAGGTGGAGCAGGCGCAGGTCGCCGCCGGCGCGTTCCTGCTCCGCAAGGTCTACAAGGACATGTTCTCCTGGGGGCAGACCGGGCAGTTGCGGCTTGCCATCGTGCTTGACGAGGCGCACCGCCTGGCGAAGGACGCGACCCTCCCCAAGCTGATGAAGGAGGGCCGAAAGTTCGGTGTGGCGGTCGTCGTCTCCAGCCAGGGCATCGACGACTTTCATCCGGACGTGCTGGCCAACGCGGGGACAAAGATGATATATCGGATCAACTATCCGCAGTCGCGTAAGGCGGCTGGCTTCGTCCGGGTCAGGGCGGGCCGTGACCTCACGGAGGAGATCGAGCAGCTTCCGGTCGGCAACGCCTACGTCCAGACACCCGACATGGCATCCGCCCGCCGAACCCGCATGCTTCGTCCGGACAGCCAGTAGGGACGCCGACCGGCCGCATCCGACCAGTTCCCCTGGATCATCGCTCGCCCGTGGCTCCGCCCGCCGCGCCCGCGGCTTCCCGGTCTGCCGCGTGCTTTTCCTCGCGTCACGTTCGCGCCGTGCGCTGGAGAGTCACTGGCGGGCCGGTCGGTGAGCGGTCTTTCTTCGCAGGAATTTCCTGTGGCATTGTTGCGGCGGAAGAAAGTGCGTTCGGCAGACGCCCGGACGCCGCCGGCCGATAATGCGTGATCGTTTCAGGGTCGGACGGCACCCACCTCTTCCCGTCCGTGCGGGGTGTCCCATTCCGCCGTCGTCCAGCTGGTCAGGGACGTGCGGGGGACGACCCGCTCCGGGTGCAGCTGGTCGAAGTTGTCGGCGAAGTTCCGGCGGATCACGGCGAAGTCCGTCGCGTCCCTGAAAGCGGGCAGCGCGTACAGGTCGCGGGCATAGGCCCACAGCGCGGGGAAGCCCTCCGGGCGGGCGATGTTGGTGGCCAGCAGCCCGGGGTAGGCGACGTCCAGCCGGGCCAGCGACAGCCACAGCCGCACGTCGGGCTCGGTGATGATCGGCCCGAACAGGTAGCGCCGGGTGCGCAGCCGCTCCTCCAGGGTGTCGAAGCGTTCGAAGAGCACCCGCAGGATCCGAGCGTGCTCGACCGGGTCCGCCGCGTGCCCGACCCGGTGCAGGGCGTTGTTGACGTCCTGGTGCAGCCAGGTGTTGAAGGCGTCGATCCGCCAGCGCAGCGCCCACGGGTAGAGGTCGACGTCCGGGTCGGCCCAGGCGTCGAACTGTGTGCTGAGGTCGAGGCTGATCGTGCCCGACTCGTTGCTGATGATCCTGCCGTGTTCCCGGTCCCACAGCGCGGGCACGGAGGCGCGGCCCAGCCAGCCCGGCACCGTCGCCTCGTACGCCTCCCGCAGCCGGGAGAAGCCGTTGACCGGGTCGGGCCCGGAGCGGCCGCCGAAGATCCAGCCGCGCTCGTCGGTGGAGTCGTCGACGTACGACAGCGAGACCACGTTCTGGAGGCCCTTGAGCGCGCGGACGACCGCGGCGCGCGACGACCACGAGCAGCCCCAGGAGACGTAGACGTGGTAGCGGCCGGGTTCGGCGCGGTAGCCGCTGGAGCCGTCGGCGGTGATCCGCCCGCGCAGCCGCTCCACGTCGCGGGCCGGGGTTGCCGGGAGCTGGTCGCAGGACTCGATCTCGGGCGCGCAGGCGGTGTCGACCACGGCCGGGAGCTGCCCGGTGAACTGCACCTGAGTCATGGGTACTCCGTAAAGGTGTCGGACGGACGGGACGAGGAACGGGGCTGACGAAGATCGGGGCTCCGGACGGGGGCTCACGGCCGGCCACCGGGGGAGAGGGCGCGGGCGATCCGGTTGACCGCCACGGTGACGGCGGCGATGGTCAGGCCGGGCAGCACGGTCAGCCACCAGGCGGTGCCGAGGTAGTCACGACCCTCGGAGACCATCGCGCCCCACTCCGGCGTGGGTGGCTGCGCCCCGAGACCGAGGAAGCTCAGCGCGGACACCGCGAGCACCGCGGTGCCCAGCTCGAGTGCCGCCAGCGCCAGCACCGGGCCGCACACGTGCGGCAGCACATGGGTCAGCAGCACCACGGGGCCCCGCACACCCGCGGCGGACGCGGCCTCCACATACGGCTCCTGCCGGGCCCTGAGCACCTGGGCGCGCACGATCCGGGAGAAGCCCGCGATGCCCGCCAGGCCCACGGCGATCGCCGCGTGCGCGGTGCCGGGACCCAGCGCGGTGACCACGGTCAGCGACAGAATGATCGCCGGAACGGCCAGCACCGTGTCGACCATCCGCATCAGCAGGGCGTCGACCCAGCCGCGTAGGCTGCCCGCGACCAGGCCGATCGTGACCCCGCCGGCCAGTGCGAGCCCGACCGCGATCACCGGGGCGCGCAGTGAAAGCGATGAAGCATGTACTACCCGTGACCAGACGTCCCGGCCGAGGTAGTCGGTGCCGAACCAGGCCGCGCCGCTCGGCGGGAGCAGCGCGCGGTCGGGCGTGGTGGCCAGCGGCGCGTGCGCGCAGAACACCGTGGGCACGAACGCCCAGGCCAGGACGAGCGCCAGCACCAGCACCGCCAGCGTGAGCCCCGGGCTGCGCCACGCGCCCCGCAGCACCGCGCGCGAAGCCGCCCACAGCGACGCCCGCGGCGCCACGGGGAAAGGGGTGTCGCTGTGGGCCGTACCGCGGACGGCGCCGTGCGCGGCATCACCGACGCTTCCATGAGAGGTTCCACGGGGAGTCCCATGGGCAGCATTGTGGGTGGCGTCACGGGCGGTGTCGGGGGGGTTCAGGCCGACCGTGGTCTCAGCCATCCGCGGCTGCCCCTTCCCGTTGCGGGCCGCTCGGCCAGGCGCGGGTCGAGCAGTGGCGTCACCAGGTCGACGGCAAGGCTGACGGCGGCGAAGACCAGGGCGCTGACGACCACCGCGCCCTGCACCACCGGGATGTCCTGCGCCTCGACCGCGGCCGCGGTGATGCGGCCGAAACCGTCGCGGGAGAACACCGTCTCCACCACCACCGAGCCGGCCAGCAGACTGCCGATGATCAGCCCCAGTAGGGACAGCAGCGGCAGCGCCGCGTTGCGGGTGGCGTGCAGCAGCAGCACCCTGGCCCGCCCGGCCCCCTTGGCCCGGGCGGTGGCGACGTAGGGCGACAGCAGGACGTCGGCCAGGCCGCGGGCGAAGACCTGCGTGATCACCGAGGCCGTCGGGATGGCCAGGGTGATCGCGGGCAGCACCAGCCCGCTGCCGCCGGTGTGCCCGAAGGCGGGCAGCAGCTTCCAGCGGAAGGAGACCACTTCCAGCAGCACCAGGCCCACCACGAACTGCGGGAACGAAACCCCCAGCGAGGGCGCCGACAGCAGCAGCCGCGACAGCCGCCGCGACCGGGTGGCAACCGCGGCCAGCGCTGTGCCCACCCCGAGCAGCACGGCCAGCGCCAGACCCACCCCCGCGAGGGCCAGGGTCTGCGGCAGCGCGGTGGCAAAGATGTGGACGACGGTGTCGCCGCTGCCCACCGACCGGCCCAGGTCGCCGTGGAGGGCGGCCCACAGCCGGTCGGCGTACTGCTCCGGCAGCGGGCGCTCGAAGCCGTAGGCGGCCCGCAGCTGGCGCACCTGCTCGGGGGTGGTGTTGGCGACACCGCCCTGGCCGCTGAGCATGATGGCGACCGGATCTCCGGGCAGCAGGTAGAGCAGGGCGAAGGAGAGCGTGAACGTCGCCCACACGGTGACCACCGCATGCAGCAGCCGCAGCAGCAGGTGACGTACCGTCATCTTCCGCGTCTCTCCTGTTCATGCTCTGTCGCGTTCTGATCCGTGCCATCCTGAACAGTTTTGTCCTGATTTGTGCTGTCAGGTCCGCGCTGCCCGGCTGGTGCCTGCTGGCCGGTCAGTTCGCCAGCCAGGTGTCGAAGAACGCCGGCTGCGCGGAGCCGTCCAGCGCCACCCCCTGCACCCGCCCGGCGAACGCCACGGACTGAGCCTGCTCGTAGACGGGCAGCGAGTACGCCTCCTGGACGATCTGCCGCTGTGCCTGCCCGACCAGGGCTGCGCGCTCGGCGGCGTCGAGCGTCTCGGACTGTTTCGCCAGCAGCGTGTCCAACGGGTTGCCGGCGGGCAGGTGGGCGCGGTTCTTGGTGGTGGTGGCGAAGACGGTCGACAACACGTCGGGGTCGGCGCGGGTCAGGCCGAACCACAGCAGGTCGTACCGGCCGGCGTCCTGGTCGGGCGCGAGCTGGTTCAGCGGCAGCCCGGAGAGCTGGGCGTCCACGCCGATCTCGCGCAGCTGGGACTGGACCAGCTGGAGCACGTTGCGGCTGGCGGTGTCGACCCCCGGGTAGATCAGCGTCGGTGCCAGCCGCACGCCGTCCCTGGCGCGGATGCCGTCACCGCCCGGCCGCCAGCCGGCCGCGTCCAGCAGGGCGCGGGCACCTGCCGGGTCGTGGGCCAGGTCGGCCGACAGGTCGGTGTACGCGGGCGTGCTGGAGGTCAGGATGCTGCTGGCCGGCCGGTAGTGGTCGCTTAGCAGGGTCCGGACGATGGTGGCGCGGTCGATGCCCTTGGTCAGGGCCTTACGGACGGAGGCGTCGGCCAGCAGCGGCCGCTCGGTGTTGGCCGTCAGGTTGTACGTGACGCCCGGCACCGGCCGGGACAGCTCGGTGGCGCCGCCGGCGGCGAGCCGCCGTTCATCCCGCGCGTCGACCCCGATGACCGTGTCGACCTGACCGGAGAGCAGGCTGCCGACGCGCACCCCGGACTCGGGCACCACCTTGTAGTCGATGCCGTCGAGGTAGGCCGCGCCCTGGTGCTTCCACACCGGCGAGCCCCACGCGTAGTCCGCGCGCCGCGCAAGCCGGATCTCCGTGCCCTGCACGGCCTCCTTCAGCACGAACGGGCCCGCGCCGGCGAGGCCGCGGCCCTGGCAGCGCTCTTCCGGGGCGAGGGCCAGCGAGGCGGGGGAGAGCAGTCCCAGCGCGGCCGTCGAGGTGGCCTGGAGGAACTGCGCGTTGGGACGGGAGAACGTGACCTTCGCGGTGTGGCTGTCGACCACGGTGGTGCCCTGGTAGCCGGTCAGGTAGCTGGCGGCGACCGCGTCCACGGCGCCGAGCCTGACGATGGCGTCGAAGTTCGCCCTGACCGCGGCCGCGTCCACCGGCGCGCCGTCGCTGAAGGTCGCCCCGGGGCGCAGGGTGAAGGTGAACTCGGTGGCCGACGCGCCGACCTCGAACTTCGAGGCCAACCACGGGACGATCTTTCCGGTGGCCGGGTCCTGGTCGGTGAGCGAGGACACCAGCTGGCGGCTGATCGCGGTGTTGCCGTTGGAGCTGTTGTTCTGCGGATCCAGGCACAGCGGCTTGCTCACCACCGCGACCGTCAGCATTCCGCCGCCGCGCGCGGCACCCAGGCCGGGCGCCGCCGTCCCGCCGCCGCCGTCGTCCGACGAGGAGCAGGCGGCCAGTCCTAGCCCCAGGCACAGCACCACCGCCATTCCGGGCAGAATTCGGCGGCCCGGCCCTCCGATATGTCTGCGGCGCGCGGGAACGGGTGGGCTCGACTGGCGGAACATGGACACTCCTGAAGCGGATTGTTGCGGAGCGGAAATCAGCGGTGCCGCCTTGCGACGGACGTCGACCGGTACGCGCGCGGACGGAATGCGGACACGGAAATCGCCGGCCCGCGGCCCACGGCGTGGTGACTGGTGATATGGGGTGTGTACGCAGGTGGCTCAGGGACAGAGCGCACTTGCCTGCCGGACGAGGTCGACGTCCAGACGGCGCATCAGAATTACGGCTCCCGCGGGCACGTCGGGAGACTACCGTGGCTATTCGGGGCAGGGCCAGAGACAATTGACGCCGCCAGCCGGGGGCTGTTGACTTAACGGCCCGGTACCGCCAGGAATAGGAACGGAGAACCGAATATGGAGCTGAGCGGCACGACGGGCCCCGACGTGGGTGACTCGCTTGCCGACCGCATCGCCGTCGCCATGCTCACCAGGGCTTTTCCCGCCGACGTCGTCGACGCCGTGCTCGCCGACACCGGCCGGATCCAGATGCGTACCCGGCTGCTGCCGTCCCGGGTGGTGGTGTACTTCGTGCTGGCGCTGTGCCTGTTTCCCGGTCTTAAGTACGAGCGGGTGGCGCGGCTGCTGGCCCAGGGGCTGATCTGGAGCCTGGGTCGGCCGACCACCTGCCCGGTGCCCACGGCCGCCGCGCTGTCACGGGCCCGGGCCAGGCTCGGCGCCGAGCCGCTGGAAGCGCTCTTTCGTGCCACGGCCGCACGGGTGGGTGGTCCGCCCACCTACCGGGGGCTGCGCGTGCTGTCCCTGGACACGCTGCGTATCGAGACGCCGGACTCCGAGGAGAACCTGGCCGCCTTCGGCCGCGACCCGGCCACCGGCGAGGGCCCGCCGTGCCTGCGGGTCGCGGCCCTCGCCGACGAGACGACCCGGGCCGTCGTCGACGCCCGGCTGGGCCCGGACGCAGGCGCCCGGGCCGTGCTGACCTGGCCGCTGCTGCGGGCCCTGACCGGGCACGACCTGCTGCTCGCCGACTTCGGCACGCTCGGCGTCCGGGCCTGGTGCGTGGCCCGCGAGCACGGCGCGGAACTGTTGTGGGCCGCGCCCGCCGACACCGCGCTGACCCCCCACGCCATGCTGCCCGACGGCTCGTACCGCTGCGTGCTCGACGGCGCCGGCGACTGCCCGCAGGACGAGGACGAGACGGGCGTCGCGGTGCCCGTCCGGGTCGTGGAGGGCGCCATCGCGGGTCGGCCGGTCCGCTTGGTCACCAGCCTGCTCGACCCGGTGCGCGCCCCCGCGGCCGAACTCGTCGAGCTGTACGCGAGGCGCTGGCGGTTCCGCGAGGCGCTGGCCGGCCTGGCCGGTCTGGCCACGCCGGGCTCTGCCCACGCCCGGCCCGCCGTCACGGCCGCGTCCGCCCTGCCCGCTGCCGGGGCTGGCGGCGGACCCGGGCGGCCCGAGCCGGTGCCGGTGCCGGTGCTGCGGTCCCGCTCGGCGAGCGGGGTCCGCCAGGAGGTGTGGGGCTACCTGCTCGTCCACCAGGCGATCACCGTGCTGCTGCGCGGGGACCTGCCGGGCCGCCGTGACACCACCGCCACGGTGGGCAGGGAGGCCGCCGGGGCCGTGCCCCGCTTCGCCACCCATGGCCCCGGCCCGCGGCCGGTCCGCCGGATCGTCTGACGTCCGGCGTGCGTCCTGCCTGTCTCGCCTGGACTTTTCGCCCTGCCTGGACTTTTCGCCCCGCCCGGACTTTCCGTCCAGCCTGGACTTTCCGTTCCGCTCGAACCTTTCACCCTGCGGTGGAGGATCGCTGGAACTCGGTTGGAGCCAGCCGCGCGGACCGGCGCCCACCGCCGCCGGGCGGCTGCCAGCCGTCGGTCGGTCAGCCCTCCGGCACCGCCGCCGGCTTCGGCTTCGGCGGCCAGGGCAACAGCAGTGTGATCAGTACGCAGCCCACCAGGATCGCCGCGGAGGTGATGAAGGCCAGGTCATAGCCGGAGGTGAGAGCCGCGCCACTCGGATGCGGCCCGGAGCCGTCGGGACGGGAGCTGGTGTGCGCGGCGGCCAGCGAGGTCAGCACCACCAGGCCGAACGAACCGCCCACCTGCCGGGCCGCGTTGGCCAGACCGGAGGCGACGCCCGCGTCCTGCGGCTGCACGCCTGCCATGGCCGTCACGGCGACCGGGGTCAGCGCGACACCGATACCGAGGAAGACCAGCACACCCGGGCCGATCACGCCCAGCGCCACGAGCGTGTCCGTCCGCAGCGCGGCCTGCCAGCCGAAGCCCGCCGCCGAGATCAGCAGCCCCGCCGAGATCAGCACCGGCGGCCGGCGGCCGGCGGCCAGCAGGCGTGCCGCCGTCCGCGCGCCGACGACCGTGGCCACCGCGTGCGGCACGAAGACCAGCCCCGCCTCCACCGGGCTGTAGCCGCGGACGTTCTGCAGGTAGAGCGAGACGAAGTAGAGCAGCCCGAAGAACCCGGCGCCCAGCAGGAACATCACCACGTTCGCCCCGCTGCGCAGGGCCGACCGCAGCAGCCGCAGCGGCAGCAGGGGCACCGTCGCCAACCACTGCTCCACCACGACGAACAGCGCGAGCAGCAGCGCTCCGACGACGATCGGCAGCCAGCTTCCCACCGGGCTCCAGCCGTCCTTGCCCGCCTGGACGATGCCGTACGCGACCGCGGTGAGCCCGGCGGAGACCGTGACGGCGCCCGGGACGTCCAGGCTGCGCCCGCCCAGCCCCGGCAGGTCGGCCAGCCACCGCAGCGAGCCGGCCACGACGGCGACCCCCACCGGGAGGTTGACCAGCAGGATCCACCGCCAACCGAGGTAGTCCGTGAGCAGGCCGCCGAGGATCGCCCCCGCGGCGCCGCCGACCGCGCCGACCATGGTCCACGCGGCGATCGCCCGGGCGCGCCGGGCGCCCTCGGGGAAGGTCGTGGTCAGGATGGTCAGCGTGCAGGGGGCCAGGATCGCCGCGCCCAGGCCCTGTAGCGCCCGCGCCGTGACCAGGACCCCGGCCGAGGGTGCGGCGCCGCCCAGCACGCTGGCCACGGTGAACAGGGCGACACCCGCGACGAAGACACGCTTGCGGCCGTACAGGTCGGCGGCCCGCCCGCCGAGCAGCATGAAGCCGGCGAAGGTCAGGGTGTAGGCGTTGACGACCCACGGCAGGTCGGCGGTGGAGAAGCCGAGCGCGTCGTGGATCGACGGCAGCGCCACGTTCACGATGGACACGTCGAGTACGACCATGAACTGGCCCAGGCAGGCCAGCGCCGTGATCACGCCGTCGGGCGCGCGGCGCGGCAGCGGGACGGATGTGGGCGCGGGCGTCGGGGCAGGGGCCGCGGGCTCGGGGAGGGCGGCCCGGTCCAGGCCGCGCTCCACGCTCATCAGGCGCCTGTCCGGTGCGCCCGGGCGTCGATGCTCTCGGCGAGGCTCACCAGGCTCGCGGTCAGCCGGTGCACGTCCTCGGCTGCCCAGCCCGCGACGAGTTCCGCCAGTGCCCGGGACCGGGCCGCCCACAGCCGTTCGAGCACCTCGCGGCCCTGCTCGGTGACCTCCAGCAGTTGGGCGCGATGGTCCAGCGGGTCCGGCAGCCGCAGGATCAGCCCCGCGCTCGCCAGCCGTTGTGTCTGCGGGCTGAGCGAGGAGCGGTCCACCCCCAGCCGCTCGGCGATCGTGGACAGTCGCACCGGCTGCCAGCGGTCGATCTGTGTCAGCAGCGTGTAGTCGCCCGCGGGAAGGGTCAGCCCCGCCTCGGCGGCGATGCGGCGCTTGGTAGCCGGCGACAACAGCCAGCACCCGGCGGTGTTGAGCGCCACCGCCGCGCCAGCGATGGCCTGATCGGTCTGAGGAGCCGTACTGGTCATACGGCCACGCTATCTCGATTGGTTGGGTAAAACCAACTGAGAGATCGGACATGGCCTCAAGACGGCTTTCTCCAGCGCCGTGTCGGCTTCAGCCAATAGTTGATCTCTCTTGGAGACCGGAGACCGGAGACCGGAGAGCGGAGACCGGCGACCCGGTGCCGCCTGCCCGAATGCCAGTCCGATGGCGAACAGCGGCAGCTGGGGCCCGCCGTCGGTGAAACTTCCCGGCCGGTAGGCCCCGTGCTACCGGGGCGCGTGGTCAGCCGTCGATGTCTCGCAGGCCCTGGATCACGGGTAGTTCCTCGGGGTCGGGCTCGGTCTGCTCCAGGAAGGCGCGTACACACTCGACGGCGACGTCGGGGGCCAGGCGTTTGAGACTCAGGGCCAGGACGTTGGCATCGTTCCACAGCCGCGCGCCGCGGGCCGTCCACGCGTCGGCGGCCGTGGCGGCCCGCACGCCACGTACCTTGTTGGCCGCTATCGCGGTGCCGGTGCCCGTCCAGCACATCAGCACCCCGTAGTCGACTTCGCCAGCGACGACCGCTTCGGCTACGGTACGTGACATATCGGTCCACACCGTGGACTCGCTCGGGAACACCAGCTCATGTTCGGTGCGGATGAACTCGCGCACGGCGTGGACGCACTCGTTCTCGCTGTCGGCCGCGAACCCGATCCGTGTCATCGCCTTGTCCTCCAGCCGCCTCGTCCTCCAGCCCCATCGCCGACCGACGTATCATCGACGACCTCTTCCCCGTCTTCAACGTCCCTTTCCCGGCGTCCTTCGACGTTCCGTTCCAGGTCGAAACGGCATGCCGACGCGCCGCCGTCCGCTTCCTCGACCGTGACCCGATGGATGGCCCGCGGACGAGCCGCTCGCGCCACGCAACAGGCGTTCCTCGCCGACGTGCTCTCCGTGACTCCTGCCGATACATCGGCACCGAACACATCCTGCTCGCCCTGCTGGAGCGGGAGGACGGCGACGGTGCGCTGTCCGGGCTCGGCGTCGACAGGGCCGCCGTGGAGACACAGCTCGCCACCGCCCTCGCCGCGATCGTCGCCGGCAGGAAGGCATGACCGCGGCGGCATACCGGCATACCGGCATACCGGCGCGCCGGTCCTGCCAGGGCTTCACGCGGGAACGGCCGGTTGGCGCGCGATGTGGACAGCCGCGCGCCAACCGGCCTGTTCAACTGGATTCGGGGCGCACACGCGTATGCGGGTCACGCGCCCCGGTGGGGGTCGTCAGTCGGCTCCGGGGACGGTGACGTTCTTCTCGTTGAAGCCGAAACCATCCTGGGTGGCCTGCTGGCGGAGCGCGTCGAAGGAGCTCTGGCTGGCGTTGACGTCAGCCTCGGTCGCGCTGCCGTTCTTGAGCTTGTCGACGAGAGCCGTGAAATTGTTGCTGATCGACTGTACGGCGTTGCACAGCGTCGGATTGGCCACCGCGAACCCCTTGGCGACCTTGAGCTCGTGGGCGGTGAACAGACCGGCCACCGCCGCCTTGGCGAGCGTGCGCCCCCGGTTGTCCGCGTTCGCTCTGAACTTCCCCTCCCGTGCCGGCTTGTAGATGTACCGATGGAAGGCACCCAGCCCCAGGCCGGCGTGCAGCGCGAAACGGGTCTTGGCCAGCGGCCTGCTGTTCTCGCCGCTCGGACAGGTGCCTTCGTAGGGGGTTTCGGCGGCTGCCGGCTCGGACGCGGCGGCGGCTGGTGCCGCGCTCCCGCCGCCGGTCGTCCTGGAACCGCACGCACCGACAAGTACGACGGAGAGCAGTACCGCCAGCAGGACTGCCCCGCATTGTGTCGCACGGGTAACTGGGCTTTACGTGATACCGGAACCATCATCACCTGACCTCGCACAGAGTTCGGCCTCGTCGACAGCCTGGGTGTTCGTCATTGCCGACGGCTTACCGCGTCGTGAGTCGCGACGGGGACGGCTCGCTTACCGGGCCCCGCGGAAATGCCCGCGGGAATGATGGTGCCCAGGGAGCAGCCGGGCGGAACACGAACCTGCCCGCCGGCTCTGCCAGCCGTCCCGCCGGCTGTTTTGCCGATTGCCCTTTTGGTTGTCCTTGTGGCCACCCTGACGGCTTGACTGTCTTTTAGCTGACCTGGCGGGATTGCTGTTCCCGGCGGGTTGGCTGTTCCTGGCGGGGGGCCGGGCGGGTCGTACGGCGCTGGTGGTGACGGTGGCGCTCAGGCGCGACCGCGGATGCGGTCCGTGAGCCGCTCGTACTGCTCGGAGTCGTTCAGGGCGGCCATGACGATCTGGTGGCAGGTGCGTTCGCACAGGTTGACGAGGTCGGCCCGGTCCATGGCCGGCTGGTCGAGCCAGGTGAGGACGACCTCCTCCATGTATGCCAGCCAGCCGGCCACGGCCATGGTGAGGGCGGGGGTGGCCGGCGCGCCCGCGGTGGTGAGGCCCTCGGTCAGCCAGCCCGTCAGGGTGGCGCGGGTCGAGCGGTGCAGGGTGCGCATGTCGCTGCCGCCGTCGAGCCGGGTGATGGCCAGGTAGACGTCGGGGTGGCGGCAGACGTACTCGACGAAGGTCTCGACCCCGGCGCGCAGCTGCTCGCCGGGAGCCAGGGACGGGTCGGGGCGCAGGTGGTCGAGGAGCTCCTCGGCGGCTGCCCGCAGGACGGCGTGCCGGAACCCGCGCTGCGAGCCGAAGTAGTGGAACAGCAGCCCGGGGGAGACGCCCGCCTCGGCGGCCACGCTCTCGACGCGGACGTCGTCGATCGTCCCTCGTTCCAGGACGTGGCGGGCGGCGGCCAGCAGTTGGCCGCGGCGGTCGGCGGGCAGGAGCCGGGTGCCGCGCACGCCGGTAGGACGAACCATGTGCCCATCTTATTAACCAAAACTCAACAGAACTATTGACTCCAGCTCAACAGGGCCTACTGTTGACTAATCCTCAACAATGGTGCGTCACTGTCCTGGGCCGGGGCCGCACCCCGCGTCTTCTTCCGCCCTCGCCACGTGATGGAGGAGCGCTCCGATGCCGTTGCGAGTCATGAAGCATGAGTAAGCCTCTGCCTCGCAGCCACCCTCGATGGGATGGCACCCCCGGTCTGACCCGCTCGCGCGGTGCCGGGTTCCCGCTTCACAGGCACCTGCCGCGCGAGCGCGGTCTTACGGTCGCCTCCACGGGCGTTTTGCGTCTCCGACGCACTGGCGGCGACGAGGTCACGCAGGTTGACCGCGGCGTTCACGTCGCGGTCAACCGCCAGCCCGCAGGACGGGCAGGTGAACGTGCGGTCCGACAGCGTCAGGCTTGGGTTTCGCCTGCCGCAGCCGGAACAGGTCCTGCTCGACGGGTACCAGCGGTCCGCGACGACCAGCCGGGAGCCGTACCACGACGTCTTGTAGACGAGCTGGCGGCGGACCTCGGCCATCCCCGTGTCGGAGACGGCGCGGGCAAGGTGCCGGTTACGCGCCATCCCGGCCACATGCAGGTCTTCGACCACGATCACGTCGTGGGTCTTCGCGAGCCGGGTGGTGAGCGTATGCAGGCCGTCGCGGCGCTGGGCCGCGACGCGGGCGTGGATACGGGCGAGCCGGGCGGCACGCTTGTGCCGTCCCACGCTGCCAGGCTTGGACCTGGTGTAGGCGCGCGACGCGGTCCGCAGCCGACGCAGCGATGTGGCCAGATGTCTCGGGTTCGGGATCGTCTCGCCGGTCGAGAGGACCGCGAGGTGCTTCACGCCCAGATCGACGCCGACCGCGCCGCCCGTGCGCTGCCGCCGGGACGGGGTGTCGGGGATCTCACGGTCGACCTCGACGGTGAACGACACGAACCAGCGCCGCGCGGTGCGGGACACGGTCGCGCCCAGCAGCCGAGCCCGGCCGTCGGCGAGCCGGCTGGTCAGCGCGCCCATTGGCTCGTGGACCCGTACCCGGCCGATCCGGGGCAGCTTCACCCGCCGGTCGCCGGCCGGCCCGTAGACACCGGTCGTGTAGCGGAACGAGTCGCGTGCCTTCCCCCGCTTCTTGAACCGCGGGAAGCCGACCCGGCGGCCCTTCCGCTTGCCGTTCTTCGCGTCGGAGAAGCTCTTCAAGGCCCGCGCCAACCGGTCAAGCCCCGCGGAGAATGCCTCCTTCGAGCACCCCGCCCACCACGGCGCCACGTCGTTCTTCCTCTGGTTCCACCGCAGTCACAGCGCGGGCAGCGTCCACGGCACCGGGGTCAGCTGGTCGCCGTCCACGCCGTAGGTCTTCTCCGCGTCCCGTTGCGCGAGGGCGGCCTTCACCCGGGCCAGCCCCCAGTTGTAGGCGAACCGGGCCGCCCCGGCGTGCCGCCGGAGGTCTGCGAGCTGGGCGTCGTTCGGGTCGAGCGCGAACCGGTACGCCTGCAACGTCCTCACTCGGCCGCCCCGGTAGCGGCTTCGACAGCCCGGCGGGCCCTGTCCGCGGCGGCGCGGCGGCCGTACAACCGGGCGCACATCGACGTCAGGATCTCGGTCATGTCTCGGACGAGGTCGTCGTCGACCTCGGCGGGATCGACCACGAGAAGCCGCCGGCCGGAGGCGGCGAGGGCAGCTTCGACGTATTCGGCGCCGAAGCGGGCGAACCGGTCGCGGTGCTCGACGACGATCGTGGAGACGTCCGGGTCGCGCAGCAGCGCGAGGAACTTCTTTCGGTGGCCGTTGAGTGCCGAACCGACCTCGGTGACGACCCTGCCCACAGGTAGGCCCTGCCCGGTGGCCCAGGCGGTGACGCGGGCGACCTGCCGGTCTAGGTCTGGCTTGTGGTCCGCGGATGAAACCCGGGCGTACACCACGGTCTGCCCCGCCGGCCGTTCGACGGCCTCCGGCTCAACCAGGATCAGCCGGCCCACTCTGCGGGCCGGCACCGGCAGCTTGCCTTCCCGAAACCATCGGTATGCGGTGACGTGGTGCACTCCTTCCCGCTCGGCCCACTGCTTCAAGTTCACTCAAACATCATACTGCATACTCACTGGAGAACAGATGGGCACCCCTGCCACCGCCCGCGCCGCGTCCACCGCGTCCACCGCCCGCGCCGCAGCCACGTTCGAGCCCGACGGCCTGGTCCTGCGGCCGCGTGACGTCCGTTTCGACTGGTCACGGCTTCCGACGCCCTGGATTCCGGGCGAGCCCGTCGCCAGCCACATCATCAACGTGCTGCATCTGCTGCTGCCCGAGGGCGAGCGCTGGTTCGTGCGCGTCTTCCAGCGCGCACTGCCGATGATCACGGACGACCGGGTGCGGGAGGACGTGCTCGGGTTCATCGGCCAGGAGGCCATCCACGCGCAGGCCCACCAGGGGGCGCTCGACCACCTGCGCGCGGGCGGGCCGGACCCGGACCCGTATCTACGCCAGCTTGAGTGGTTCTTCCACCGGGTGCTGGGGGAGCGCCCAGGGCTGCCGCCGGGGCGTGCCCGGGAGCAGGTCGTTGAGCAGGTGGCGATCATCGCCGCGGTCGAGCACTTCACCGCTTTCCTCGGCGACTGGGTGCTCAGTGCGGACGCCCTGGACCGGGCCGGCGCCGACCCGGTGATGCTGGACCTGCTGCGCTGGCACGGCGCGGAGGAGATCGAGCACCGCAGCGTCGCATACGACCTGCTCAGGCACCTGGACCCGGGCTATCCGCGGCGGATCCGCAGCATGATGATCACCGGTCCCATTCTGTACTGGTTATGGATCCGTGGAGCGCGTTTCCTGATGGCCGCCGATCCACGGCTGGCCGGATCGCGGCCGGGCGGGCCACGGCGGGTGGAGAGCGGGCGTGCCTTCCTCGCGGCATCCCGGCGGGGGCTGCTGCCAGCCCCGGGCCAGGCCGTGCGCTCCGGGCTGCGCTACCTCAGGCGTGACTACCACCCCACGCAGGAGGGCTCGGCCCGGCAGGCGGCCGCCTACCTCGCCACCTCCCCGGCCGCCCGCGCCGCGGCCGCCCGCTGATGTCCGGGCCTGGGCATCACCCGGCCGCGGCGGGCCGGCACGTTCCTCCCGACCTGTACGGCAGGCCCCGTGCCGACCGCGCGATGCGGGCGCTGGCCGCCGTCGGTGACGTGCTGTTCCCGCTGGTCGTCCGGTCGGGCGGACGCCCGGGCAGCCGTCGGCACCGGTCCACGCCGCCGCCCGCGCCCGCGTCCGCGCTGAACCTCGTGGTGGCCGGCCGCGGGTACGTGGCCGACGACGTCGTCCGCCTGCGGCTGGCCGCTCCCGACGGGGCCGTGCTGCCCGCCTGGCGGCCCGGCGCCCACCTCGAGCTGCGCCTGCCCTCCGGCCGCCGGCGCCGGTACTCCCTGTGCGGCGACCCCGCCGACCGGGGCGTCTACCAGATCGCGGTCCGCCGCGTCGACGGCGGGGGCGGCGGGTCTGTGGAGGTGCACGACGCCCTGCCGACGGGCAGCCGGCTCGCCGTGGGCCGGCCGCGCAACGCCTTCCCGTTCGCCGGCGAGCCCCGCGTGCTGTTCGTCGCGGGCGGTATCGGCATCACCCCGATCCTGCCGATGGCCCGCGAGGCCGCCCGGCTCGGCCTGGACTGGCGGCTGGTGTACAGCGGCCGCGGCCGCGCGTCGCTGCCGTTCACCGACGAGCTGCGCGGGTTCGGCGGCCGGGTGGAGATCCTCTCCGGCGGGGAGCGCGGGGCTCCCGACGCCGCCGGCCTGCTGCGCCGCGCCCCGGCCGGGGCCGCCGTCTACGCCTGCGGCCCACCTCCCATGCTCGACGGCATCCAGGCGGCCTTCGACGCGAGCCCGGCCAGCGGCCTGCACGTCGAGCGCTTCGCGCCCGTCCCGCCGCCCTGGGACGGCCGGCCCTTCGAGCTGCGGCTGGCCCGCAGCGGGCGCGTGCTGCCCGTGCCCGCCGACCGCTCCGTCCTGGACGTGCTCGCCGAGGCCGTCCCCACGGTCGCGTACTCCTGCCGGCGGGGCTTCTGCGGGATCTGCCGCCAACGCGTCCTCGCCGGAGCCGTCGATCACCGTGACCATCGGCTCACCGACACCGAGCGTGCCGACGGCGCGATGCTCGTCTGCGTCTCCCGCGCCCGCGCGGGCGAAAGCCTCGTCCTGGACCTGTGATCTCTTAGTCACCCCGAGCCTCTTGCTCACCCCAAGTAGTCGAACTGTGTAGTCGTGCGAAGTGCCCACCCGAACCGGTGGGCACCCGACCCGGAGGCGACATCCATGACCGCACCGCTCCGGACACCGGCCCGGACATCAGCCCGCCGGCGCTCCCAGGCCACGACGGCCTTCCCGTACGACGGCGGCGACCTCGACCGTTTCCGTGAGCTGCAGCGGCTCGCCTACGCCTGCGCCGAGCGGGTCGGGGCCTGGCTGGAGCCCGGCGTGACCGAACGCCAGGCCAGCGCGCGGCTGGGCCGGGAGTTGGCCGCCGCCGGCGTCCAGGACTTCTTCCACATCCCCTTCGCCTGGTTCGGTGACCGGACCGCCTTCCGGCACTTCCGCACGCCGCTGCAGTTCTTCCCGAGCCGGCGCAGGCTCGAGGAGGGCATGCCGTACATCCTCGACTGCGCTCCCGTCATCGACGGCTACACCGCCGACATCGGGTACGCCGGCCGGGCCGGCGCCAGCCCCGTCTGGGACAGGATCGACCGTGACCTGCGCGAATACCGCGACCTGATCGTCGCCGAGGCGCGCCGGCGCACACCGCTCAACGAGATCTACGCCCGGGTGGACGCGCTCATCGCCCGCCACGGCTACGACAACCGGCACCGGGTCTACCCGGGACGGGTCATCGGCCACCAGATCACCCGCACGACCGCCCGCGGGCCCGCCGGGGTCAGCGTCCTCGGCTTCGGCGTACGGACGCTGCAGACCCTCGGCCGCGAGTTCCTCGGCGAGCGCCGGTACGGCCGGTCGCCGCTGTGGGCCGACGGCCGTGCCTCCCGGCACGCGCCCACGCCGGGGCTGTGGGCAGTCGAGCCGCACGTCGCGTTCCGCGACGTGGGCCTGAAGTTCGAGGAGCTGCTGGTGGTCACCGAGGACGACGCCTACTGGCTCGACGACGACCTGCCGCACGTACGCCGCTGGCAGCGGGCCGCGGACACCTCGTCGGATCTCGCGGTGCCGGATCTCGCGGTGCCGGGTGTTGTGGTGCCGGGTGTCGCGTCGGGCGTCGCGGTGGAGGCGCGATGAGGCGGCGGGCGGTCGTCTCCGCCGGTGTGCCGCTGGCCATGTACGAGCAGGGCAACCCGGCCGGGCCGACGGTGCTGCTCGTGCACGGCTACCCCGACACCCACGGGGTCTGGGACGACGTCGCCGCCGCCCTCGCCGCCGACGGCCACCATGTGGTGCGCTACGACGTGCGCGGCGCCGGGGCCTCCGGGGCGCCGAGAGGGGTAAGCAGCTACCGTCTGTCGCATCTCGCGGACGATCTGTTCGCAGTGGCCGACGCGGTCAGCCCGTACCGGGCGGTGCACCTCGCCGCCCACGACTGGGGGTCCATCCAGGCCTGGGAGGCCGTCACCGACCCCCGGGCGGCGGGCCGCATCGCCTCCTATACCTCCCTGTCCGGCCCCTGCCTGGACCACGCCGGCCACTGGGCGCGCCGCCGGCTCGCCCGCCCCACCCCGCATCACCTCGGCCAGCTGCTCACCCAGGCCACGCGCTCCTGGTACATCGGCCTCTTCCACCTGCCGCTGCTCGCCCCGGCCGGCTGGCGGCTCGGGCTGGCCGCGCGGTGGGGGAGCGTGCTGGCGCGTGCCGAAGGGGTCACCCCGCGGGCCGGCCACCCGCGGCCCACCCTCGCCGCCGACGCCGTCCGCGGGATCGCGCTGTACCGGGCCAACATGCTGCGCCACCTGCTGCGGCCCCGGCAGCGCCCGACCGCCGTACCGGTGCAGCTGATCACTCTTACCCGGGACCGCTACGTCAGCCCCGCGCTGGGCGACGATCTCGACCGCTGGGCGCCCCGTCTGTGGCGGCGCACCCTGACCGCCGGGCACTGGTCCGCACTGCTTGAGAAAGGCCCCACCGTGGCACAGATGATCGGAGAAATCGCCGCGCACGCCGACGGCGCGCCCGCCGCCCCCGCCCTCGAGCGGGCCGCCGCCTCGAGCCGGGAACAGGCCGCCAGCCAGCGCCAGCGCCTCCGCCTCGGCCCGCGCCTCGGCCCGCGCCTCGGCCGTGGCCTGGAGCGGGCGGCTTTCGCCGGGAAGCTGGCCGTCGTCACCGGCGGCGGCAGCGGCATCGGACGGGCCACCGCGCTGGCCTTCGCCGAGCACGGCGCCGCCGTCGTGGTCTGCGACCTCGACCTGGCCACCGCCGAGCGCACCGTCGAACTCGCCCGCCTGCTCGGCGCACCCGAGGCCCACGCCTACCGGGTGGACGTCGCCGACAGCGCCGCCGTCGACACCTTCGCCAGAGAGGTGGCCGTGGCCCACGGCGTCCCCGACATCGTGGTCAACAACGCCGGTGTCGGCCACGGCGGCACCTTCCTGCGGACCACCGAGAAGGAGTGGCGGCACATCCTGGAGGTCAACCTCGGCGGGGTCGTCCATGGCTGCCGCGCCTTCGCCACCCTGATGGTCGAGCGCGGGGAGGGCGGTCACCTCGTCAACGTCGCCTCCGCCGCCGCGTACCTGCCCAGCAAGGTCCTGGCCGCCTACGCCACCAGCAAGGCGGCCGTCTACATGCTGTCGGACTGCCTGCGCGCCGAGCTCGCCCCCGCCGGCATCGGCGTCAGCACCATCTGCCCCGGCCTCGTCAACACCAACATCGCCCGGACCAGCACCTTCTCCGGCCGTTCCGCCGACGGGCTCGACGCCACCCGCGACCGCTTCGCCGCGCTCTACGCCAGGCGCAACTTCCCCCCGGAGAAGGTCGCCTGGCAGATCCTGCGCGCTGTCCGGGAGAACAGGGCCGTCGTCCCGGTCACCGTCGAGGCCAGGGCCGGCCGCCTCCTCAGCCGGCTTTCCCCGGCCCTGACGCGCGCCGCCGCCCGCATCGACATCGACTGACACGACCGGACCCTGCCCGGCGGGCTGCTGCCCACCCTGGCCGGTGACGCGCTGGCGAACCTCGTCCGCCACCTGGACAGCCGCCGCCGCGCAGCGCACGGCCGGCTGGGTCCGTGGGGCCCGCCGCCGGTGCCAGAAGATCTTCGGGACGGCCGCGGTTCCCCGCCACGCGGCCTGAGCGGTCGCGGCCCGGACCGCTCCGAGGGCTCGGGACCAGGGGGAGCCGCCGTCGCAATGGCCGGTTTTTTCAGGGTTACCACTGATGCCGGCCGCTTCCGTGCGGAGCAGACTCGCCGCTGTGAGCAGTCCCGCCTCGCGGCGGGGCGCGACGACAGCGGGCGCGTGTCGGCTCCGGGGCGCGCCCGCTCCTCGCCGAGGCGGGTTCCCCGCGGTCCCACCGGCATGGCGAGGAGTTTCCTGCCGGGCCCTGCCGAGAAAGGGGTGGTTGCGATGCCGCAGCACATCCGGAAATACTGGGGGGCGCTGCACGGGCGCCAACAGCTGAACTTCAACTGGGGGGCGATAAACGCCAACTCGATCGTGCACGTCGCGGCCAGCGAGTATATTCCGGTGACCGACCCGGACGCGCACGGCGGGTTCGCCGACCAGAACCACCAGCGGTTCATCGGGGCGGCGAACGTGACGGTGTCCAATATCGCCCCGCACGGCGCGCCCTGGGATCCGAACAACGGGGTGACGTTCGTCGTCAACGTCGACTGGCCCAGCCCGATATACATCGTCACGGACATCACGGTCTTCGACGAGGGGCCGGTCGAGATCCAGAA
>NZ_CEVIVC010000026.1:0-11155 GCF_982290645.1 Protofrankia sp. CiP1_Cm_nod4 | reverse complement strand
CGCGCCGCTCAGGCAGCCATACACATCTCCGCGAACGGCGGCGCGTGTCGATGAATGCTGGTCGCCGGCCGCTGGACGCAGAACGCAGAACGCAGAAGAAGATCGGCGCGAGTTCGCCGCTGCGCATACTGACGCGGCCAAAAAGCGTACACGGCAGCAGACTCGCGCCGATCATGGCCGGTGTCTCCCATGGCGCGTCGGAGCGGGCCCGGCCGGATCCCCGGCGGCGAGCTACGGCCGGTCGGTGGAACCAGCGGTCGGTGCGGCTACGAACGGTCGATGAACAGTGCGTTCACGGGACAGTTGTACACGCCCTGATCGGCGTTGTCCTCTAATCCCTCGGGCACTGGTCTGTCCTTGCCGATGTTGCTGTAGCCCTGGTCGTCGAGAGTGAATATCTGTTCGTCGATCATGTTGCACTGGCCATGTGCCTCACATTTGCTGTTGTCGACGCTGACCTTCACGGTCGTCACCATCCATCGTTCACTCGTTCAGCGGTCTCGTGGTGTTCGTGCCGCCACCGTCAGCGGTCCCCGCGGCCGAGGAGGGCAGGCCACGCCCTGGACGGCCGTCGCCCCCGGACGTCGTGACCCGCGCGGGCACGGGAGCGGCACGGGAGCGGGCACGGTGACGAAACAACGTTGGCCCGCGCCCGCCGCCCGGTGGCACCGTGGGCTCCCGGTTATGCGCCGCGCCGTGTCGGGAACTCCAGGTGGAGCTTCTTCATGCTGCGGAGAATCCCGGTCTCGTACTCGGGCCGGGTGCCGGGCTTCAGGCTGAACTCGGGAATACGGCGGAGGAACTCCTCGAGGGCGACCTTGATCTCCAGGCGTGCCAGGTGGGCACCGATGCAGCGGTGGACACCGACGCCGAAGGCCGAGTGGGGGATGCGCTCCCGGAAGATGTTGCACTCCCTGGGGCTGTCCAGGGCCTTCGGGTCCCGTGACGCCGACGCGTAGTTCAGGAGGATGAAGTCGCCTTCCTTGAAGTGGTGCCCGCCTATCTCGACATCCGTGGTCACGGACCGGCCGAGCGCGACCACCGGTGGGAAGTACCGGACGAACTCCTCGGCCGCCTGGGGGATCAGGCTCGGGTCGTTCGCCAGCGCCTTGCGGTCCTCGGGGTGGGTGGCGAGGTGGGACATCGCACCCGACATGACGAACGTCGCGGTCACGATGCCGCCGAGCGCGAGGTCGGTGATGATGGAGACCCGGTCCTGCCAGGGGGACGGCTCGCCGTTCTCGTATTCGACACCCGCCGCGATCACGTCCACCACGTCGCCGCGCGGCGGCTCCTTGGCCCGGCGGCCCAGGTACTCGCCGAGGTGGACGAATGCCCTGGTCAGGTTCTCGGTGCGTTCCTCCTTGGGCCCGTAGAAGCCCGCGTCCATGTGCTTGATGAGCATGGGGACGTCGTCGGTGGGCAGGCCCAGCAGGTTCTTGAACATCGCCGAGCCGGGCAGCACCGACGAGAACTCCTTGATGTACTCGCATTCACCCCTGTCGATGAAAGCGTCGATGAGGGTGACGGCCTCCGTCCGGATGGAGTCCTCGAAGGCGCTGATCGCGTCCGGGGAGAAGTAGGGGTTCAGCGCGTTCCGCCAGAGGTTGTGCCGGGGCGGATCCGACTCCTCCGGCATCAGGTAGGGGCGTTCCGGGTCACGGTTGGGCTCGAAGCCCTTGGCGCTGCTGAAGGTCCGCCAGTCCTGGCCGGCGCGCTTGACATCCTGGTAGCGGTTGATCAGCCAGTACCCGTTCCCGACATTGCTGCGGGTGACCGGGCACCTGTCCACGAACTCGTCGAGGACCTCGTAGAAGCGGTCGTTGAACTCCGGGTCCTCGATGTCGAAGTCGGAGAAGATGTCCCTCCGGAACCCTTCGCTCGTGGTCACAAGAGCACCTCCATTAAACGTATGGCTCGGGTCGCGTGGGTAAGGGGCGGGTTTCCCGTGGCCGGGGAACGGCATGCTGGCGGGTGCCGGTCGGCGCCAACCGCGGCCGATATGCGCTCGTGGGCCAGGACGCTGACGGCCTGAATGCGCCGCTTCACTGTCACGGTGGCGGCGGGGAATCGAGCCGGATGCCTCACGGCCCGACCTGTTGCGGGTGGCTGCGCCGCCCGGGCACCGGTGTTCGACATCAGGATTTCTGTGGGCGCACCATCCTGCGCCCGTACAGGCTGACGTACCGTCCGGGTACCTCCCGTCTTTTTGCTGTCTTTTGGTGCGGTCGCCTTTCGATGCGATACAAACATACGTTTGTTTTTATGAACATAACAGGCGCTACTTGACCTGTCAAGTAGGTCACAGTCAAGCGTAATCGAGATGTTGCTATGAGATATAATCACAGGTAGAAGGCTGGTAGCGGATCGCGCTCCAGGCTTTGGCCGCCGCTGTCAAGGGCGCGGGAAAGCCGGTGGCCGGGCGTGCGCGGGTGTGCTGGCGCAATGCCCGGTGGCCCGGTTGTCCGGTAGGCCGCCGTGACCGCCCGGCTCGACGCGTGTCGCTGTCGTGGCGGGTGCTGATCCGTGTTCCTCGGGCAGGGGAAAGGAGCGGAACAAACCATTGTTTTTTGTTCTGGTCGGGCCTAGGATCGGGATGAATGATCGTCCGATAGCATGGATCTTGGAAAGGGGAGAGACGTGGCTGGGCGGCTCGAAGGGAAGGTTGCTGTCGTCACCGGGGCGGGCTCGGGAATCGGCACCGGTATTGCCGAGGAGTTCGTGAAGGAAGGGGCCAGGGTCGTCGCCGTCGATATCTCGGGCCAGCAGGAGGAGGTCGCCAAGCGGCTCGGGAGCGACTGCTACGCGGTGCACGCCGACGTGTCGAGGGGGCAGGACGTCCGGAACATGCTGGATGCGGCCGTCTCCCACTTCGGCAAGCTCGACGTCCTCTGTAACAACGCGGGTATCGACGGGGCGGTGGCCCACACCGGTGACTATCCGGAGGAGGAGTTCGACCGCGTCTTCGGTGTGAACGGGCGAGGGGTGTTCCTCGGTATGCGCTACGCCATCCCCAAGTTACTTGAGAACGGTGGGGGAGTGATCGTGAACACGGCGTCGATGGCCGCGATGGTCGCTTTCCCGGGAATGCCCGCGTACTGCGCGGCAAAGGGTGCCGTGGCCATGCTGACGAAGACCGCGGCGGCGGAGTACGCAAGCCGGAACATCCGCGTCAACGCGATCTGCCCCGGGCCGATCCGGACGCAGATCACCGACAGCCTCCCGCCGGAGCTCATCGAGGGCGTGGTCAGGGCGACGCCGCTGGGGCGATACGGGACCCCCACCGAGGTGGGCCGGCTGGCCGTCTTCCTGGCGAGTGACGAGTCGTCGTTCATCACCGGTGACATGATCCTGATCGACGGTGGTTACACCACTCTCTGACCGGTTCTCCGATCGGTTCTGGTCACCGCGTCGGGGCGTCACGTCGATACGTCCGCCGGACATATCCGCCGGGCACACCGCCGGCCCCCGGCGCCACCCGGACCGGGTATGGTCCAGTGGCGCCGGGGGCCGGTCCCTATGACCGGTCGGCCACGGGATCCCCTGAGCCGAGGTAGCTGTTGACGAGCGCGTCGTGGTCCAGCGTGTCCGGCGTCCCGTCGAACACCACTTTTCCGCGCCGCAGCACGACGACGGCGTCGGCGAACTCGACCGCGCGTTCCACGTACTGCTCGACGATGACCAGCGACACCCCGCTCGCGGCCAGCTGTCGCAGCGACACGAAGATCTCGTCGATGATCCTCGGTGCCAGGCCCATGGAGACCTCGTCCACCAGGATGACCTGTGGATCCGACAGGTAGGCCCGGCACAGCGCGAGCATCTGCTGCTGCCCGCCGGAGAGCGTGCCGGCGGTGTCGTCGAGCCGCTGCCGCAGTGCCGGGAAAGCCTCCAGCGCCCGGTCGGGCCTGGTTTCCGGAAGCCACGGTGGCCGCTGGAGGCGAAGGTTCTGCCGCACGGACAACGACCGGAAGATTCCCCGCCCCTCGGGGATGAGGCACAGGCCGGCGCGGGTGCGCGCATACGGCGGAGTGCCCGAATGGTCGACGCCGCCGATCGATACGCGGCCGTGCTGGAGCCTGTTCAGACCCGCCGCGGTGCGCAGCAGCGTTGTCTTTCCCGCGCCGTTGGCACCGAGCAGGGCGACCACCCCGCCTGCCGGTACGTCGAGGTCGACCACGCGTAACACCGTCGACCGGCCGTAACCCGACTGCACCGCCCGCAGCGAGAGGGCATACGGCTTCGTGTCGCCCGCGGTGGTGGCACTGTTCGTCCGTGTTGTCATGACACCACTTCCCTCACGGGCTGCCGTGCGACGGTCTCGACGGCGTCGCCCCCGAGATAGGCGGCCCGCACGAGCGGGGACGCCATCACCTCGTCGGGCGTCCCGTCGAAGACGGGTCTACCGAAGTCCAGGACGTGGATGTGGTCGCATATCTCGTTGACGAGCGCCATGTCGTGCTCCACGAGCAGGATGCCGATTCCCCGGTCCCGCACGACGCGCTGGAGGGTCTCGCCGAACCGGCTGGTTTCCGCCCGGTCGAGGCCGGACGACGGTTCGTCGAGCAGGAGGACGCGGAACGGCCCGGCCAGGCCGCGGGCCAGCTCGACCCGCCGGCGCAGCCCCGTCGACAGGGCCCCGGCGAGCGATTCCGCGACATCCTCCAGCTCGCAGAGCCGGATGGCCTCCTCGGCGCGCTGCCTGACGAGGTTTCGTTGCCTGCCCGAGCTCAGGAAGTGGCTGAGCGGGCTGGCCCCGGCGAAGCCGCCCTCCGCTCCCAGCGCGACGTTCTCCCGCACGGTCATCGAGTCGAACAGCTCCATCTGCTGGAACGTGCGGCCGATGCCGAGCCGGGCCCGAACGGCCTGGCCCCGCCGGGAGATGTCGTGGCCGCCGAAGGAGATCTTTCCGTTCGTCGGTCGGAGCACTCCCGAGCAGGCGTTCAGGGTCGTGGTCTTGCCGGCCCCGTTCGGGCCGATCAGACCGGTGATCTGTCCGGTCCGGGCTTCGAGGGAGACGCCGTCCACGGCCACCAGGCCGCCGAAGCGCACCCCGAGCCCGCGTACCGCGAGCGTGCCGGCGGCGGCCCTGGGGCGCGTGCTGGCGGCGGCAGCGGCGCTGGCACCGGAGCCGCCGCGGGCGCCGTTCACGCGCGGCCCGCGGGTGAACGGCCGGCGGCGGCCGAGCTGTCCGGCGGTGCGCTGGACCACCGCGGGGACGCAGCGCAGCGACGGCGGCGTGACCGCGAGCAGGAGCGCCGCCGCGCCGAAGACGAGCTGGAGGCAGGTGGCGATGTTGTCGCCGCTCACGTACGACGGAACCAGGGTGAGGCCCGCGGCGGCCAGCAGCGCGTACCAGGGCTCACCGCCCGGGCTGATGACGATCAGGGCGAAATAGACCAGCGACGTCAACGGCTGGTAGGAGTCGGCTGTCACCGTGCTGACCGCGCCGCCGGCAAGCGCACCCGACGCCGCGGCGAGAAAAGCCGAGATGCAGAAGACCAGGACGCGAGTGACGTTGGTCGACGTGCCACTGGCGGCAAGGCCCGTCGGGCTGTCGGCCAGCGCCCGCAGCAGCCTGCCGAGCCGGCTGCGTACCAGCAGCACGATGATGGCCGTGACCACGACGGTGAATGCCAGCACCAGATAGTAGTAGCCACGGTCGCTTTCGAGGTCGAGCCAGCCCAGCTGGGGCCGCGGCTCGGTCAGCCCGGCACCTATGCCGCCGAACATGTAGCTCTGTGTGTAGAACATGTAGGCGAGGAGAATGCCGAATCCCAGGGTCGCCAGGGCGAGGTACAGCCCGGAGAGCCTGATCGCCGGAATCGCGAGAACGGCGCCGATCGGCACCGCGACGAGAGCGGACAGCAGCAGCGCGGCGAACCACGGCAGCCCGTGGCCGACCGTCAGACGGGAGAAGGCGGCCGCGCCGATCGCGGTGAAACCCACGTGGCAGAGCGACACCTGCCCCGAGCTGCGTACCAGCAGGCCCAGGGAGAGAAAGAGAATCGTCGAGGTCAGGAACAGGGTCCAGTCGGTCAGGTGGAGCCCGGCGAATCCGGGGACGGTCAGGAGGAGGACCAGGACGGCTGCCGCGCCCGCCAGCTGGAACGGGAGCGGGAAACGCCACTGTGCCACGGACCGCGGCAGCGCCGCCGCCCGCTCCCCGAGCCGGCCGCGAGGGGAGACCAGCAGGACGGCGAACAGGACGAGGAAGGGCAACGCGGTCGGTATTCCCGCCAGCAGGCCCGTGGTGAAGTACTTCGAGCAGAGGGCGCCGCCCACACCGATGAGCAGGCCGCCGAGATAGGTGGCGGGCAGGTTCGAGAACCTGCCGATGGCGGCCGCGCCGAAAGCCTGGACCACCAGCAGCGTCAGTGTCACCCCGTCAAGGGTGACGAGCGGTGCCAGCAGCACACCTGACAGCGCGGCGAACGAGACGCCGATGACCCACGCGAGCCGCCGGACCCGTACAGGGCTGGTGCCGGCGCAGTCGAGCAGGTCGATGTCGTCGACGACGGCCTGCATCGCAAGGCCCCGCCGGGTGTGCCGGAAGACGAGGAAAAGTGCGAGCGTCGCCGCCGCGCCGATGACCCAGATGATGATTTTGTCCTGGGTGATGCTCGTGTTCGCCACACGGAGGACATGAGTTCCCAGGAACGGCGGCACCTTGCGGGTCTCCGTCGCGCCGTAGACGAGTGATATCACCGCCTGTACGACAAGCAGAATACCGACCGTGCCGGCGACCCGTACCGGCAGGGAACGGTCACTGATCATTCGGCCGACCAGCTCGAAAGCGAGCCCGAGTACCGGGCCGGCGACGAGAACGCAGATCGACGCGGCCAGCGGCCACGGCAGATGGTGCTGGACGTGCAGGGTGTAGAAAAGAAAGGCCGCGATGGTGGCGAGCGCGCCGTGCGCGAAGTTGAACAGCCGCGACGTCTTGTAGGTCAGCACGAGGCCCAGCCCGGCGATCCCGTAGACGGAGCCCGTTGTCAGCCCGGCGACCAGGAACGGAAGTAAGGTCGTCACTCTGGATCTCCCAAACGATCGGCATACCGGGCTGGGACGGCACCGAGAGGCCGTCCCAGCCCGAGGACTGGTCAGCCGAGGGTCGCGACCACGGGATCAACGACGGACGCGGGAGCGCACTGCGTCGCCAGGCCGTTCGGCCCGACGAACGCGCCGTCCTCGATGCCCATCGTGAACCAGCACTTGATGGAGGTCGGCTTTCCCGCCACGAAGTTCAACGGGACCGTGAGGCCACCGAGCGTCTCGTCCCGGAGGCTGTAGAGGCCTTTCTTCACCGCGGTGGCCGTGAGCTCCCCGGCGGGCGCGGCCCTGACCGCGGCCTCGAAGAGCTTTCCGCTGGCCCAGACATCGGCCGACTGCTCGGACAGCACCGCCTCGATGCCCGGCGCGTACTGCTGGATGGCGTCGTGGAATTCCCGGGTCGCCGGTATGGACCTGTCGTAGAAGGGTGCGACATATCCGACGGCCCGCATTCCGTTGAGCGACGGCTCCTTCAGCCAGCTGGTCGTGACGGTGCCGTCCTGGGCGACCTCCGGGACGTTGATGCCCTGGTCCGCGCAGGCCCGGTGCACGCGGACGACGGTGTCGGACGGCGCCAGCACGCTCACGGACTGGACGCCCGCCTCCTTCAGGCCCTGGCACTGCGAGGTGTAGTCGGGCGCCGAGGCCGCCACCTTCGCGTTGTAGGGAATACTGAGGCCGAGCGCCTTGGCCAGCGTCGTGTACAGCGGCACCGCGCTGGCGCACTGCGGCGCCTCCGCGCAGTAGAGCAGGCCCATCTTCGGGCCTTTCGCTTTCGCTATCTGCAGCACCCCGTACAGTCCCGCGATGACGGACGGCCCGACCGGGAAGAAGGACGGGTTCGTCACGAAGGGCAGGTCCAGGGAGGTGCCGCCGATGACGGGCACGTCCGTGCCGCTGATGTAGGACGCCCAGTTCACGTCCGAGTTCGAGTGGTTTCCTATGACCGCGACGACGTGTTCCTGCTCGACGAGTTTCTTGACCTGGGAGAGCGCGGTCGTCGCGTTCCCCCCGTCATCCATGACAACCAGTCTGACGCGGCGCCCGTTGATCCCGCCGTGGGCGTTCACCCATGATGCCCAGGCTTTTGCCATGTCCTGTGCCTGCGCCTGGGAGGACGCGGTGGGGCCGCTGTACGTCCCGATGTTGCCCACGACGATTTCGGGCGTTCCCGAACCGTTCGCCGTGTTGCCGCCGCCGTCCGACGAACAGGAGACGAGGCCCGTCACCGCGGCGATCACCGCGGCTGTGGCGACGATTCCTCGCCGCCGTACGAGGGGCCGGGGATGCGGCCGCCCGGACAGCGGCCAGCGGCGCCGGTGCTGGCGCGGGTGCTGGCCGGTGCATAAAGCCGGTGTGCTTTCCGCCGCTGGTTCACCGGACCGGATACGGTTGAGCCACTCACCGACCGAGCGTCTCCTTCTCTGCTGTTCCGGGCGCGGGGGTGTGTTCTTGGCGGGTTTCGTACGCGCCTGGCTTCCGCGCCTTCTCGGCGACGGTTCGTAGTCGTCGGTCATCTGGCGTCCTCCGTTGCGTTGGCATATTGCGTGATCGGATGATTTTCGCGGGCCGGCCGCTCCGCGGTGTTGTTCCGCGGTTTTGGGCCGGTGTTCCGCGGTCGGGCGGGAGCGGCCCGGGCCGGAGTCGCCCACGCTGGCCCGGGCCGCTCCCGCCCGACCGGTGGCTGCGCCCGCCGTGCCCACCGTGTCGGACACGCCCGCCGTGCCCGCCGTGCCCGCCGCGTCCGGCTGGTCGGGCCGCCGGGTGGGATGCCGTTTCGCGCGCGTCGGGCCGGGGCGCGGGGCAGGCGGGGCAGTTTGTCGGCATCACTGGCGGAAGCGGCCGACGGCCAGGGTCAGGGCCAGGGTGCTGACAGATTTCTGGAGATGCGCACCGTTGTGTTCATGGTGGCCTCTGTCGCTCTCTGGAAGACGCTGATCCCGTAGGGTCAGGAGGCTGGGAGCCGGAGGGGTCTTCCGTTCTCGGCGTTCGGGTCGCGGTGTACTCGCGGGGGGATGGGGCGGAGGGTGATGTAGGTTACAAACAACTGTTCGTTCGGACACCGTAGAGGACCTCGGATGACAGGTCAATGCGGAATTTTCACGCCGACGCCCTGCCCGGCCCACCAGTCGACGCCGTAATCCGCCACTGGCGGACCGTGATGTCCTTGTGGGCGGAGGGCCGGGATCAGAGCCGGGACCGGATCCGGCCTGTCCGGGCGTCGCGGCCTGCCGAGAGGGGCCGACCCGCGCCGCAGCGGCGGTCACCCAGGCCCCGCGCGCCGGTGGCCGGTGGTTCGACGCCTTATCCGGTTGCTCGTGCGTGACCCGGCCGCTCGTGCGCGCCTGCCCGCGGCATCCCCAGGCCGACGATGGCGGTGAAGTCGCCTCGGGCGCTCGTGCGGGCCTGTCCGTGACGAGGCCGGGCGGGCGGTCACGGGGTGCCGGCCGAATTCCGCTCGCCGGCCGAATCCGGCGATGGCGGTGATCTGGGTGTCACGCAACGGCGCCGGTCTGGGTACGGTATTCACATGGTCGGTTGGGGGAGTCCGTCGACGGACGTGGTCTTATCCGGCGACTTCCGTTACGTGCACGGCCCGGCGCTGGAACGTGACATTCGCGGACGGCTCGGGCACGGCCGGCTGGCGGACACCCTGCGCGCCCGGATCGACCGTTCGGAAGGCGGCGCCTTTCTCATCGCGGGCTTCCGCGGCGCCGGCAAGACCACGCTGGTCCGCTCGACGTTGCGATGGTTGTCCCAGTACAGCGGCAATCGCCGCTACCTGCCCGTCTTCCTCAACGTGGCCCGGCCGGTCACCAGCAACGAGTTCCTGTTCGCGGTGACCCGGCGGGTGGTGGAAACCCTCGACGACACCGGCGTGCTCGCCGAGCTCGAGGAGGACATCCGCAACTCGATCCTGCTCGCGTACGCCCGCACGTCGATGTCGCTGACCTCCCGCTCGGAGGAGGGCCACGAGCTCAACCGCACGTTCGGCGCGAACGGCCAGCTGCCGTTTGCGGGACTCGCCCCCAAACTCGAACGCGGGACGAAGACCACCCGGTCGCTGGCGACCGAGGCGTCCTTTCTCACCTACGCGGACGGGGACGTCGAGCACGATTTTCTGCGGATCGTCGAAATGCTCGGCCGGTCGAGAAGCCACGGCCGTGGCCGCGGGTTCCGCCGGCGCCGGCCGGCCGCGCCCGTCCATCTCGTGGTGGTGATCGACGAGCTCGACAAGCTGACGAGCAGCCCGCGTGGAATGGAGAGCTTCGACGAGATCCTCACCGTCTTCAAGAACGTGCTGACGGCGTCCGCGGCACACTTCATCTTCGTGGCGGGCGTCGACGTGCTGGACCGTGCGGTCACCGACAGCGATTTCGGTATCGGGATCTTCGAGAGTGTCTTCTCCTGGCGGGCCTACGTGCCGTGCGTGTGGGACAGCGGCACCAGCCTGCTCCGCGAGGTGTGCGGACAGGGCCCCAACAACGCCGAGTCCGTGGAACGGGTGGCGAACTACCTGGACTACAAGGGGCGTGGCGTGCCGCGCCGGCTCGTCCAGGAGCTCAACGACCTCATCGTCTGGGAGACGTTCCAGCGGACGAGCGTCCCGGTCATCCGGATGTCCCCCGAGGACGTCGAACGCATCGGTCTCTACGCGGATCTCTCCGATGTCCTGAACGGGCTGCTCGGCCGTTCCGGCGAGGAGGGACGCAGCCTGGAGGAGGACAGGTTCCGGCTGGGCGCCCACTACGTGACCGACTGGGTGCTGCGCAGTGAGGGCGGTGTGTTCACCGCCACCGACGTCGTCTCCGGCGAGCGGGGGCTCTCGCCGCTGCTGTCCCTGTCGGAACGGCGGGTGGACCTGGTTCTGCGCCATCTCGCCGCCAACGGCGTGATCGAGGACCAGCGGCCTGGCGGGAGCGGTGAGAGCACCTTTGTCGGTGGTGTCGCCCAGGCCCGGATGGCGACCTACCGGCTCAGCCGGCGGATGCGGGGACGGGTGCTGCGGGTTGCCCGGGCGAACGAACGGGAGAGCATCGACCTGCTCGGCGGTGTGCTCACGAACGACAGCCCGTTCCCGGGCGCCGCCCCCTCGCCCCCGGGC
>NZ_CEVIVC010000025.1:34765-52742 GCF_982290645.1 Protofrankia sp. CiP1_Cm_nod4 | reverse complement strand
GGCGTGAACACTTCGGACAGCAGGGTCGAGGTGTCCTTCGACGTCCGCCGCTCGCCGTCCCTGCCCGGGCCGCTGCGCGGGCGGACGCTTGAGCGGCTGGCGGGCCGGCTGGTCGACGGCGTCCTCACCGTCACCGCCAGCGAGCACCGGTCGCAGCTGCGCAACCGGGAGGCCGCCCTGAGCAAGTTGATCGCAATCCTGCGCGGGGCGAGCAGCCCCCCACCGCCTGCGCGGCGCCCCACCAGCCCGTCGGCGCGCGCCGTCCAACGGCGCATGGCCGACAAGAAACACCGGGCCGAGCTCAAACGCCAACGCAGGCTGAGCCGGGACCCGTAGGCAGAAACCGCGGCACCAACAGCGAAAACCACCCACGAATCCGGAAGCCGTAGGTGACAGCCGCCACCACGGCAATGTTCTGCACCTAATAATGCGGCGTTCTGCACCTATGGTGCGGCGGCATTCCGTGGCGGATATCCGGTTCGTACCGGGCCCGTAACGGGTCCGGTACCCGGCTCCGGCCTGGCCGTCCACGTCACGGCTCGCCACGGCGCGGCGCACGGCGCGACCAGCGCACCGCCGGGAGCATCTCGGAGGCCGGTGCGCGGGGACCGCCTACTCCTCGCCGCGCGGGGAGTGCTGGGGCGGGATACCGGCGTCGGGGTCCTGGCTGTCGGCCGGTCGGTCGCGGTCGGCGGCGGAAGCACCGAAGCGTCCACTGGCGACGTTCCCGCGCATCCGGGCCAGGCTGCGCGGCATCATCACGAAAAGAGCGACAGCGGCGAGGCCCAGCAGCAGGACGACCAGGAACCCGCTGGTACCGACGCTGACCTCAAGCGCGAGGAACTGTCCAGCTAGAGGCACGCTTCACACCCTACGCCGAGCGCACCGCCGGACAAGCCCGGCAGGGCGTCGACAGACGCCGCCAGGGCCCCGGCCAGCAGGTACCGGACGGGGCCCTGGCGGGTGGGAGGCCGGCCGTGGAAGCCGTGGTCAGAGGTCGAACTCGTTGGGGTCCAGCCCCACCGCGTAGCAGGCGTCACGGACGATCTGCTGCTCGGACTTGTCGAAGTGGCCGTCCGCGCCCCCGATGACGATCCCGATCTGGATCACCGCGCGGGCCTCGGCGGGCTTCTTCTTCGTCCTGCCGATGTCCTGGATGACGCCGACCTTGGCGAAGTCGAAGTCGGTCTGCAGCTTGTTGCAGTAGTCGTTGAACTTCTGCTGGAGCTGCTCGGCCGGGAAGTTCTGGAGGACCTCGTTGGAGGCGATGAGCGAGGCGACCTTGCGGCGCTCCTCCGGGTCGATGGTCCCGTCGGCGGCGGCCACCAGGGCGCAGATGGCCATGCTGGCGTCCCTGAAGGCACCGCTCTTCAGGTCGTTCTTCTTGGCGTTGAGCTGTTGCTGTATCGACGCGGTGCTGGTGCGCAGACGATCCCAGATCGCCATGATGTGATCCCCTCATTGGTCTCAAGGCGTGCAAGGTGCGCAAGACGGGCGCGGATGCGGATGCGGATGCCCACGGTCACACCCCCTGTCACCAGCAACGACCGGTGGCGGCCGGCCGTGCCCCGGCTGCGGATGATTTCATCTGCCACCGGTGGGTGTGCCACCCGCGGCCGGCTGGTGATGCCGGCTGGTGACGCCGGCCGGCCGCGGGTGCTGCCGAGGATCAGCGGATGCCGTTGAACAGGTCGCTCTCGGGCAGCACACCCACCTCGATCAGGGAACGGGCGAGCTGGTAGTCCTCGGTGGGCCAGGCCGCGCGCTGGATCTCCAGCGGGACGCGGAACCAGGGCCCGTTCGGGTCGACCTGGGTCGCGTGGGCCAGCAGCGCGCGGTCACGGATCTCGAAGAAGTCGTCGCAGGGGACCCTGGCGGTGATCCGCCCGGAGTCGTCCGAGTGGTCGACCCACTTCTCCAGCATGGCGGTGTACGGGGACTCCCGCCCGCTCGCCCGCATCGCGTCGTGCAGGGCGAGCATCCGCTCCTTGTGATGGCTCTGGTGGTAGTAGAGCTTGAGGGGCTGCCACGGCGGCACGCCGATGTCCTGGCCCACCTCCTGGTACCGCGTGTGGTCACCCGCCGCCTCGAACGCCTCGATAGTGATCCTGTGGTTCATGACGTGGTCCGGGTGCGGATAACCGCCGTTCTCGTCATAAGTGACCACGACCTGCGGCTGGAACTCCCGTATCAGCCTGACCAGCGGCCTGGCCGCCTCGGCGACGGGCATCCGGGCGAAACAGCCCTCCGGCAGGGGTGGCAGCGGGTCGCCCTCGGGCAGCCCGGAATCGAGAAAACCCAGCCAGACCTGTCGGACGCCGAGGATCCGCCGAGCCTGCTCCATCTCGGCCCGGCGTAGCTCGGCGAGACGTCCGTGGACGTCCGGACGATCCAGAGCGGGGTTGAGAACGGTCCCGGCTTCGCCACCGGTGCAGGTCACCACGAGGACGTCGACGCCCTCGTGGACATAGCGGGCCATGGTGGCGGCGCCCTTGCTGGACTCGTCGTCGGGGTGGGCGTGGACAGCCATGAGCCGCAGGCCGCCCTCGTTGATCGCCTTGGACATGCGACCATTGTTCCCGATGCCCTCCGCAGCCGGTTCCTCTACGCCATCACCCGGTTCCCCTACGGGAAAGCCGGGCGTGTTCGCCGTGGCGCGACGTCTGCTGGACATCCCATGGCTCGGTGGCATCCGGGTCGCCCCCTGGTTCCTGCTGGTGGGGCTCGTCATCATCGTGGCCGCCGCACTCGGCGCCGCGTGGATGCAGAGCCATCCGCAGCGGCTGAACTACGGGACCCGTGCCTATCGGATCACTCCGGCGCAGGCCGAGCTGACATTCGATGTGGAAAAGTCACCCAACGCCGTGGCAGAATGCACTGTCCGCGCACGTGCTCGGGACAACGAGGTCGTCGGCCGGCGTACCGACATCGTCGTCGGTCCGGCTCCGGACGGCCGACGGGTCACGACCACAACGGTCGTGCTCGCCACGTCCCGGGAAGCGAACGTGGTCGAGGTCGAGGACTGTCAGATCGCCCGCGCGGGCTGACAGCCGCGCGGGCTACCGGCGCGCGGCGCGCGGCCGGTGGTGCGGCCGGCGGCGCGGCCGATTCCCGGCCCACCTCGCACGGCAAGCAGCGGCGCTTGCTCATGGCCGTACCACACCGATCCCAACTGTTAGGCTGGGCGTTTGCCCCTGTCCCATCGCTTCGTAATCCGCCTCCGACCAACCGTGCATCCCGCGGTTTCCCAGCACCCGACCCACTGTCCCTGTCCAGGGCCCGCACGGGCCCGACGAGGCCGGACTGCGATACGGCCGACCCGCGCCGCGGGCCGGTCGCAGGTGTCGTACGGCCGTCGACGTACGAGCACCCGGAGGATGAACGATCATGGTTCTTCCCGTGTCTCCGGGCCTCTTGAGGAATCTAGGAGCGTGACGCGTGTCGCAGCAGACGTGGCTGACCCAGGAGGCGTATGACCGGCTCCGCGAGGAGCTCGACCACCTCACCGGGACCGGTCGTGTCGAGATCGCCAACAAGATCGAAGCTGCCCGCGAGGAGGGCGACCTCAAGGAGAACGGCGGCTACCACGCGGCCAAGGAGGAACAGGGCAAGCTGGAGTCGCGCATCCGGCAGCTCACCGACCTGCTGCGCGACGCCAGGGTCGGGCAGGCCCCGCAGTTCAACGGCGCGGCCGGCCCGGGCACCGTGGTCGAGGTGCGCTTCCCGGGGGACGACGAGACGGAGCGGTTCCTGATCGGTTCCCGGGAGGATCACAGCACCTCGCTGGAGGTGTACTCGGCCCAGTCACCGTTGGGTGGGGCCGTCAGCGGCCACCGGGCGGGCGACACCGTCACCTACACCCTGCCCAACGGGCGCTCGGCCACCGTCAAGATCGTATCGGTGGAGCCGTACTCCAACTGACCGGCCCCGGTCGGCCGGCGGGAACCGGCCGGTTGACATTCCACGTCCGGTGTGCCTCCCGATAGACACCCGGTATGCCGGACGTGGACACAATGCGACTTCCCTGCGCGACGGAGCGCGGGGACGTACCGTCGACTGGTGCTCGATCTGCCAGGGTTCCCGGCACCGTCCCCCGGACCGACATCACCGTCCCCCGGACCGGGGGTACTGGGTCTCCTGCGCGACTCAGGGCACCGGCACCGGTCCGTACGCACGGAGCTGCGCGAGAACACCCTTGCCCGGATGGCCGGCGGCGAGATCCGGTTCCCCGGCATCATCGGTTTCGACGACACCGTACTCCCCCAGGTGGAACGGGCCCTGCTGGCCGGGCACGACATCGTCTTCCTCGGCGAGCGGGGGCAGGGCAAGACCCGCCTGATCCGCACCCTGGTCGGCCTGCTGGACGAGTGGACGCCGGTGGTCGCCGGCTGCGAGATCAACGACCATCCCTACGCGCCGGTGTGCGCCCGGTGCCGGCTGCTGCTCGCCGAGCTCGGCGACGACACGCCGGTCGCCTGGAAGCACCGCTCGGAACGGTTCGGCGAGAAGCTCGCCACGCCGGACACCAGCGTCGGCGACCTGATCGGCGACGTCGACCCGGTGAAGGTCGCCCAGGGCCGCACCCTCGGCGACCCGGAGACCGTCCACTACGGCCTGATCCCGCGCACCAACCGGGGCATCTTCAGCGTCAACGAGCTGCCCGACCTCGCCGAGCGCATCCAGGTCTCCCTGCTCAACGTGCTCGAGGAGCGTGACATCCAGGTCCGTGGCTACATCCTGCGGCTGCCGCTGGACCTGTTCCTGATCGCGTCGGCGAACCCCGAGGACTACACCAACCGCGGCCGGATCATCACGCCGCTCAAGGACCGTTTCGGCGCCGAGGTGCGCACCCACTACCCGCTGCGGCTCGACGACGAGCTGGCCCTGATCCGGCAGGAGGCGGTGCTGGACTGGAAGGGGTCGCCGCTGGGCGCCCCCGCCGTCCCCGAGCACCTGCTGGAGGTGGTGGCCCGCTTCACCCGGCTGGTCCGTGACGCGCCCCAGGTCGACCGGCGCTCCGGTGTGTCGGCCCGGCTGTCGGTGGCCGCGGCGGAGACCGTGGCCGCCTCGGCCGTCCGCCGCGCGGCGCTGACCGGCGAGGACGTCCCCACCGCCCGGGTCGTCGACCTCGCCGCGATCATACCGGCGGTCCGCGGGAAGATCGAGTTCGACCAGCTCGAGGAGGGCCGGGAGGACGAGATCCTCGCGCACCTGCTGCGCCGGGCCATCGCCGAGACCTTCCGCGCCCGGCTCGCCGGCACCGACCTGACCGGCCTGCAACGGCGGTTCGAGACCGAGGGGCCGGTCGAGACCGGCGACCTCGTCCCCGCCGCGGAGCTGCTGCGGCGGGTCGGCCCGGTCCCGGGGCTCGCCGCGATCCTGGCGAAACTGGACGTCGACGGCGCCGAGGCGCCAGGGCTCGCCGCGGCCGGGCTGGAACTGGCCATGGAGGGCCTGCACCTCAACCGGCGGCTGGCCAAGGAGGAGCTGCCGGGCCGCACGGTGTACGGCACATGAGCGCCCCGGCCGGGTCGGGAAGCTTCCGCTACGGCCCGTGGGACGGCGGCCCCGACCCGCTCGCCTCCCCGTTCGACGCCGCCGGCGCGCTCGACGAGATGTCCACGCACATCCTGGACGGCCGGACCCCGCGCGAGGCGCTGGACGCGCTGCTGCGGCGCGGGACCAGCCAGCGCCGCGGGCTTGAGGACCTGCGCCGGCAGGTGGAACGCCGCCGGCGCGAGGCCCGGGCGCGCGGCCGCCTCGACGGCACCCTGGAAGAGGTCCGGGAGCTCCTCGACACCGCCGTCGGCCAGGAGCGCGCGGCGCTGTTCCCCGACCCGTCCGACGACGCCCGGCTGCGCGAGGCCGAGCTCGACGCGCTGCCGGCCGACCCGGCCCGGGCCGTGAACACGCTGGCCGACTACGAGTGGCGTTCGCCGCAGGCCCGCGAGACCTTCGAGAAGATCTCCGACCTGCTCCGCCGGGAGGTGCTCGACGCCCAGTTCCGCGGCATGAAACAGGCGTTGGAGAACGCCACGCCGCAGGACATCGCCCGGGTCACCGAAATGCTCGCCGCGCTCAACGGCATGCTGGAGGCCGACGCCCGCGGTGAGCACACCGACGCCGCTTTCGAGCGGTTCATGCGCTCGTTCGGCGACTTCTTCCCGGAGAACCCGCAGACGCTGGACGAGCTGGTGGACTCGTTGGCGCGCCGCGCCGCCGCCGCTGCCCAGCTGCTGGCGGGCCTGTCCCCCCAGCAGCGCCAGGAGCTGGCCGATCTGATGGCGTCGGCGCTGGCGGACCTGGGCATGGCGGCCGAGCTCTCCCGGCTGCAGCAGGCGCTGCGCGCCGCCCGGCCGGACCTCGGCTGGGGCCGGCGCGGCCGTTTCCGCGACGCGATGACCGGTGACACGCCGCTCGGGCTGGGTGACGCCACTTCCGTCCTGGAGGAGCTGGCCGAGCTCGACGAGCTCGCCGCCGCGCTGTCCCAGGACTACCCCGGGGCGTCCCTCGAGGACGTCGACCCGGACGCGGTAGCCCGGGCACTGGGCCGGGACGCCGTCGACGACCTGCGCACCCTCCAGCAGATCGAGAAGGAGCTGGAGCGCCAGGGCTTCCTGACCCGCAACGCCGGCAAGCTGGAGCTGACCCCGCGGGCGGTCCGCCGCATCGGCCAGAGCGCGCTGTCGCGTATCTTCCAGCGGATGGACACCCGCGGCCGCGGCGATCACGACTCCCGGGACGCCGGTGCCGCCGGAGAGCCCACCGGGACGTCCCGGCCCTGGCACTTCGGTGACACACAATCGATCGATGTGGTACGCACCGTGCGCAACGCGGTGCTGCGGGCCGGCCCCGCCAGCCCGGAGGGGACGATCGAGCTGGACGTCCGCGACTTCGAGGTGACCGAGACCGAACGCCGCTCCTCCGCGGCCGTCTGCCTGCTGGTGGACCTGTCCTACTCGATGGCGCTGCGGGGCACCTGGGGGGTGGCGAAGTCGACGGCGCTGGCGCTGCACACCCTGATCGACACGAAGTTCCCGCAGGACACGATCCATCTGGTCGGGTTCTCCGACTATGCCCGGCTGCTGCGCCCGGTGGAGCTCGCGGGCCTGGACTCCGAGGTCGTCCAGGGCACGAACCTCCAGCACGCCCTGATGCTCGCGGGCCGGCTGCTGTCGCGGCACCCGGATTCCGAACCGGTCGTACTGGTGATCACCGATGGTGAGCCGACCGCGCACCTGATGCGCAACGGCACCCCGTCCTTCTCCTGGCCACCGGTCCCGGAGACCCTGGAGCTGACCCTGGCCGAGGTGGACCGGCTCACCCGCCGCGGGGCGACGATCAACGTCTTCATGCTCGACGACGAGCCACGGCTGGTCCAGTTCGTCGACGAGGTCGTCCGCCGCAACGGCGGCCGGATGCTCTCCCCGGATCCGGGGGCGCTCGGCCGCTACGTCGTACGCGACTACCTGCGGGCCCGCGGCGGACGACGCCGAGCCGCCAGCTAGGAACCGCCCACAGCCATCATGAGACCGCTTGGGGCTGGTCAGTCAGGGGCTCAGGGCTGGCCGGCTGACGGCACACAGGCTTCCTGGCGGGCTTCCTGGCGGGCTTCCAGGCGTGCCTCCTGGAGGACTTCCGGACGGGCTTCCGGACGCTCCCGGCCGGCCTCCTTCGCCCGGTACATCGCGAGATCGGCGCTGCGGACGACCGCGCCGGGCGGCGCGTCCTGCGACTCCGAAAGGGCGACACCGATCGTCGCGTCGATAGCAATGGAACGCCCACCGACCGTAATCGGCCGTCGGATCGCCACCAGCAGCTGGTCGGCGAGATCGCGTGCCCGGGCGCTGTCGGCGTCACCCAGGATGACGGCGAACTCGTCCCCGCCGAGACGGCAGACGGCGTCCCGCTCGGTGCCGGCGTCCCGCAGGCGGGCACCGATGATCCTCAGCACCTCGTCACCGGCGTTGTGGCCGTAGGTGTCGTTGACCGACTTGAACCGGTCGAGATCGATGAACAGGACCGCGAACGCCGATGCCGGACGCTGAGCGGCGATCTCGTCGAGCCGGCGGGCGAACACCGACCGGTTCGGCAGGCCGGTGAGGGCGTCATGGGACGCCTGGTAGCGCAGCTCGTCCTGGAGGACCCGGCGTTCGCCGATCTCATGGCAGGTCAGCAGGATGCCGGTGCCCTCCGAGCGGTCCCGCAGGTCGATCGCCTCGATGTCGAACCAGCGGTGGCCGCCGCCCGCGGCCGACAGCCGGACGTCGCGTGCCACGGCGGCCCCCGCCGCCGCTGCCGCTGCCGCCGAGGCCGCGGCTGCCGCGGCCTCGGCACCGGGCCCACTGCTGTCGACACCGGAGCCACTGCTACCGGTAGCAGGCCCACTGCTGCTGGTAGCGGGCCCACTGCTGCTGGTAGCGGGACCACTGCCGCCGGTAACGGGACCACTGCCGCCAGTAGCGAGCCCGGTGGCCTGGCGCAGCAGCTCCGCCAGCGCGCCCGCGTCGTCCGGGTGGGCGACGTCGGGCAGGTGCCGGCCGAGGTAGGAGCCGGCCGTGACCCCGAGCAGGAGCGCGGCGGCGGAACTGACAAAGATGATCTTCCCGTCCGCCCTGGTCGCGATCACGATGTCGTGGGCGTTGTGCAGCAGGGCCTGCAGCCGTCGCTGCTCGTCGCGGATCGCCGCTTCACGCCGGCCGTTGAGGACGGTCAGCCCGACGAGGGCGGCGGCGACAACGGCCAGCAGGCTGCCGTCCCGGACGAGCCGGCCGGAGCGGATGTCCCCGTAGAAGGCCTGGACCGGCTGCTGGAACACCACGTAGCCGCCGTCGGGCAGGTTCGCCAGCGGCGAGGCGATGGTGACCTGGCCGCCGGCGACGACGTCGTCGATCTGCCGGGCCTCGCCCACCCGCAGGGCCGCCAGGCTGGCCGCGGCCACCAGCCGCTGGCCGATCAGGCCGGGATTCCAGGAGAACATGACCGTGCCGGCCGCATCCACCACGGACAGCCCGCCCACGACGAACCCGAGCGTGCCGCTGCTCGCGAGGTTGGCCTGGTTGGGCGAGTCCCGCAGCGACTCCCCGATGACGACGACCGCCGCCGGCCGGCCCTCGCGCAGGACCGGGACCGTCACGTAGTCCCGCCAGAGCCCGTCGACGTTCATCACGGGCGAGTTGCCGGCCCGGCCGGCCCGGGCGGCCCGCCACGCCGGGTCGTCCGGGCCGATCGGCAGGGTGAGCGACGGCGGTTCGGCGGCCAGCAGGTGGCCGTCCAGGCCGGCCAACGCCCAGACGTAGTTCCGGCCGCCGACCCCTGATCCGGCGAACGAGCGCAGCACGGCGGCGTCGGCGTCCCGGTCGCTGAGCGACCAGGACGCCGACGACACAGCCGTGATCAGACGCTGGCTGTCGACGCTGTGCATGGACGCGTCCGCCACGATGGCGGTGAACGCCACGTGCTCGGCCAGGCGCTGCCGTTCGGCGCTGTGCCGGGTCTGCGTCTGCAGACACAGGCTGGCCACGGCCATGGCGAGCAGGGCCCCGCCCGCCACCAGCGGTGGCCCCAGCCGGCCGAACCAGCCGCGGGGGGGACAGCCGTAGGCGAGGGGCCCGGGCGTGGCCGGCAGGGGGAGACGGCGCCGGGCCGGCTGCCGCTCGGGCCGCCGCCGCTCGGGCAGCCGCAGCTCGGGCCGCCGCGGCTCGGGCAGCGACAGTGGTGTGGGCGGGGGCAGCGGCGGGAGGAGCACGTCATCGGTCCCGGTCCCGGTGCCCGTCCCGGTCCCGGTGCCGGTGCCGGGCGCGGCGGGCCGCGGGCCCGGCGGCACGTTGGGCGGTTCCGCGGACGCCATGGCGAAACGGCCTTTCCCCGCCCGTTTGGCCTCGTACATGGCGTTGTCCGCGGCGCACAGGAAATGTTCGGGCCGCGCGACGGCGAGCGTCGAGGGCGCGATACCGATGCTGGCGTCTACCTGGACCGCCGAGGCACCCACCATGACCGGGATACGCACCAGCTCGATGATCCGACCGGCGGCCGCGGCGGCGGACACCTCGTTCGCGCCGCGCAGCAGGACCCCGAACTCGTCACCGCCGAGCCGGACCGCCAGGTCACCGTCCCGCAGGGTCTGGACGAGCCGCTCCGCGACGGCCCGCAGGACGACGTCCCCGGCGTCGTGGCCGTAACCGTCGTTGACGGGCTTGAAATGGTCGAGATCGACGAACAGCACCACGAACGGCGCGCCGCCGGCGCGGAAGGCACGGCCCGCCTTCTCCAGCTCGCTCATGAAGACCGCCCGGTTGGGCAGACCGGTGAGCAGGTCGTGGGACGCCTGGTAGCTCAGCCTGTCCTGCAGGTCCTTGCGCTCCCCGACCTCGTGGCAGGTCACCAGCACACCGGCGAGCTCGGGATGGCTGGTGAGGTCGCTGGCCTCCAGGTCGAACCAGCGCGGCTGGCCGGCGGCGGTGGTCAGCCGCACGTCGAAGACGGTGCCCCCGGCCGGGTCGGCCAGCAGCCGCCGGATCCGGGCCACGTCGGCGGGGTCGGCGAAGTCGGTCAGCACCCGGCCGAGCCAGGACGCCGCGTCGTAGCCGAGCAGGTCACGCACGGCGGGGCTGACAAAGGTCATCCCGTGGTCGTCCCCGACGACCACGATGATGTCCCGGACCCCTCCGAGCATGGTGTGCAGCCGCGCCCGGGCCCGCCGGGCGGCCCGTTCGCGGCGCAGCCCGAACACGACCAGCCCGCCGACGCAGACCGCCAGGACGGCCAGCAGCGTCAGGTCCCCGTGGCGCCCCGCGGTCCGCAGGTCCGCGAACAGCCGCGCGGTGGGCTGCTGGAAGAGCGTGACGTATCCGGTCGTGGCCTGCTTCTCGGCGACGTTGACCACCTGCTCCCCGGCGCCGCCCGACAGCCACGTCCGGACCGTGCCCGGGACCAGGCCGTCCAGCTCGCGCGGTTCGACCAGCCGCCGGCCCCGCAGATCCCGCTTCCAGCAGGCAGCCGCGACACCGCTCGCGTCGACGTCGCACAGGCTGCCCGACACGCTGTCGAGAGCGGCGAACTTCTCGCTGCTCTCCCGGGCCGCCCCCTCGTCGACGACGCGCACCAGCACCGCCCACGGGCGCGGCGCGCCCACCGGCACGACCGTGGCCCGCACCGGCATGCCGTCGAGGAGGAACACCGGCGACATGGCCGGCTGCCCGGCCAGCGCCGCCGTCCAGGCGGCGCCGAGATCGGTGGCCGTCACCCGCGGCCCGTCCGGGACGGCGGCCAGCGGGGTGCCGTCGACGCTGACGAGGGCGGCCAGCAGGCTGGTGTCACCGACCGGCCTCATCGCCAGCTGCGCCAGCATCCGGCGGTTGTGGGCCGGCTGGTCGGGCGCGAAGGAGAAGCTGGCGACCAGCGCGCCCATCCGCCGTGGGTCGGACGTCCGGGAGGCGTTCTCCGCGACCCGTTCGACGAGCCGGGTGCGGTCGGACAGCCGCTGTCGTTCGCCTTCGCGCAGACCCGCATGCCGGACCACCAGCGCCAGCGCCCCGAGCGCGATCACCACCGCCAGCCCGACGAGCAGCGGGGCGGACCGCCGTAGCCGCCCGCCATCTGCGTCACCGGCGAGGGCGGACGATCGTTCGACGAACGCCGGACACTCGCCCGGCACCGAAACTGTGCGAATGGCCTTTATCCCTCATCGTAATCGGTTGCCGTCACGGAAGAAGTATGCAAACAAGGCCGGAAGACCCGTCGTACGGCGGGTCGGTACCGGTACTCACGGCCCCTCGGGCCCGGCGCGCGAAAATCATGATCACGCAACCTCTGGTTCCGTCACCAGCAGGCCTCCGTCCGCGCGAAAAACATGATCGCGCGCGGCCTTTGGACGACTGGGAGAGCATCGTTCCAGCTCTTGTCACATCTCGGACAGTCACCCCCTGGCGCCACACCTACGGACAGATGTAACAAAAATGATAGTTGTGGACACTCGGTAGTAAGAACGCCCATGAGTGGGACGTCCGGTCCACGGGTGACGGCCGGCCAGCCGGCCGGAACGGGCAGGTGGCGGAGCATGTTTCCGGCACGCTCGAGGTCCCTCCACCGTGGGCAGTCCCATCACCGACAGCCACACGTGTTTCCCGCGCGCTCGAGGTCCCTCCCGAATCCTCTGGCCGGCTCTCCGGAGCCGGGACCACTGGGCCGGCCAGGAGGCCCGGCGGCCGGCCCCGACAGCCGCGACGGGCTGGCGGATCCGACGACCGGCAGCCCGGCAGCCCGGCAGCATCCCAGGTGAGGATCGACAGCCCGACAGGGCCGGGCGGCCCGGCGGGTCCGCCGGAGCCTCGGCCGCGAGGCCGTCGGATCCGTTCCAGCGGGCCGGCCCCGCCGGAACGGCCGGCCTGGCCGGCCCGGCCGGCACCCGGCCGCGCCGGCGGATGAGCGTACCGGCACCGGCCTCGCCGGGGAGCCGCCGGCCGCCGAACCAGCGGCATCGTCCACGCGTGAGGAGCACGACGACGATGCCCGACGACTACAACTAATGACTAAGAGTAACCGGAACATGAGACGGAAACGCTCGCCCGGCGTGCCGCGGCAGCCACTTCGCCCCGGTGGGCCACGTCGTCGAGCTTGTCCAGCAGGCGGTCCCAGACCTGGCGCGGGATGTCGTGCCCCATGCCGTCGACCTCCAGCAGCTCCGCGGACGGGATGGCGGCGGCGGTCAGGCGCCCGCTGGCCACCGGGATCAGCGGGTCGTTCGTCCCGTGCACGATCAGCGTGGGGATCTCCAGCCGGACGAGGCCGGGCGTCAGGTCCCCCGCGGCCAGGACCGCGGTCAGGTGCCGCGCGGTCCCGTGCGGGTCGTACCGACGCTCCCAGGCCAGCCCGGCCCGCCGCCGTATCCACTCGCGGTCGGGGGAGAACTCGGCCGATCCGATGATGTTGTGAGCACGCTCGGCCCCGTCCACGTACGCTTCCCGGCTCGCCACCATCGGGCTGAGCACGACAGCGGCGGCGTCCCGGGCGGCACGCCCGGCACCGCGGCTGCCGATACCGGCCGAGACCGAGGTGAGGCTGCGTACCCGCGCCGGGAAGGACAGCGCCACGATCTGGGCGATCATGCCGCCCATGGAGCTCCCGAAGATGTGCGCGGACCGCCAGCCGAGGGCGTCCAGCAGGCCGGCCGCGTCGGCCGCCATGTCGTCGAGGGTGTAGGGGGCGGCATCGGCGTTCCCGGACATCGCGGCCACGAGATCCGGCTGCCCCAACTGGTCGAAATGGGTGGAAAGACCGACATCACGGTTGTCGTACACAAGAACCTGAAAACCGCGGCGCACCATCGCCCGAATAAGATCAGGATGCCAGCCGACGAGCTGTTGGCCCAGCTCACCGATCAGGACGAGCGGCAAGCCACCGGAGTCGCCATGCAGCTCGTATGCGATTTCGATGCCATTGGCCTGAACCGTACCCATAGACGGAAGGTAGCGAGCGTTAGCCGCTGGCGCTCGTAATCCGTGAACTCCACCCACAGGTCACCTATTCGGGTGACGCTGAACACGTTTCGGAGCGCGGCGGGGCCTCGGCCGGCCAGCGGACCGGCCAGCCTGCTGGCCAGCAGGCTGGCCAGCAGAGCGGCCGTCGCCCCGGCAGCGTAGCCAGCAGCGGCCCGCACCCAGGGCGCGGCACCCACCACCCACCCGGCGAGGCCCGTATCGCGGCGCCGCCGGCGTCCCACCAGGAACCCGTCATACAAGGGAACTTCCGGAACAAAGGGAGCAAAAGCGCGGAAAACCGCCGGGGCGCCGGCGCGAAGGGACGCCAGAATGGCGGCGCGTCGGGGTGGGCATCGTCGGCACCGACCAGCACGTGTCATCGCGGGAATCCACTTTCCGACGCGGTGTCATGAAGTGCGAAAATCCGCGGGACGGCGGCCGCCCGGGAGGAGCCGGCCGCCGGTACCGGTTACCTGCGGAAGCCTCCGGCACGCCGGCGCCGCGACGTCTCCAGATCGACGCGAGCCGCGTGGACGGCCAGCCGGGCTCGTTCCACAAGAACATCCCGATGGGACGAACCGGGTGCGGGTGCGGGTGCGGCGTCGGCGGCGCCCGCGGCCAGCGCCTCGATCAGGTCCGCTGCCAGTACGGCGATCTGGTCGGCAAGAGCATGGTCGGCCAGGCGTGGTGGGGCGACCCCCCGGGGAAGCCCGGATCCCGCCTCACGACCCAGGTCAGCGAGTTCGACGGCCAGCGCACGCACCCGGTCGGCGCGGGTGCCGGCGCCGCGCCCGGCTGCCGCTCCCGCCCCGCCGGCGCCCGCCCCGGAGCCGGGCCTGGGCACGGGCCCGGGTGGGCCGGCGTCCGGCTGGCAGGGAGCGCATGGCTCCCGCCAGGAGATCGGCGTCCATCCGTGGACGTGGTCGCGCAACCGCCGTATCTCGCTGATCAGTGCCGCCAGCGGCGCGTCCAGGAGCGCCACGCCCGAAGTGATCAGATCCCGCATCGCCACAGGATCCGCTTCGGCCATCCATAAAGGCTACCCCATGACAGCCGTGGCGGGTCTTGCCGTTGTCCGACTGGTGGTGCACTCTCCTTCCATGACTGGTTGACCAGTGAGTACTGGAGGCGCCAATGTCGCAACAACGCTCCGAAGAGACCCACCACAGCCTTATCGAACGAATTCCCAGAATCACCGGACACGACGTCGGCCACTGGCTGGGATGTCTGGATCGCGGGCCTGGTCTCCTGCGCTTCTCCGAGCGCGTGAACTGGCTACGGGACGAGCACGGGCTCCCGCACTGCTATGCGGCGGCTGTGGTCCACGAAGCGGATCTGCGCAGGCGCGCCATCCGGACCTGACCCGATATACCCCTCTTCACCCGATAAACCTTCTTCGCCCGACCGGCCCGGTACGGCCCATGTGCGTCGCAGCCCCACGAAGCTCCGGGCCCTGGTCGCCCTCCCCCCTCGGCGACGAGTGCAGGAGCACTCGGCACGGTGCCACCGGGCCGGCCGGGCGAGAATCAGCCCATGGACATCGAAGCGGCCCGGGACTACGTCCGGGACAACCATCGGGCCGTCCTCGCCACCTTCCGGCGGGACGGGACTCCGCAGCTGTCACCGGTCACCGTCGGCGTCGACACCGACGGCAGACTCGTCATCAGCAGCAGGGAGACCGCCTACAAGGTCCGCAATCTCCATCGCGACCCGCGGGCCGGGCTGTGCGTCTTCCCCGACGCCTTCTTCGGGCCGTGGATCCAGGTGCGGGGCCGCGCACGGATCATCTCGCTCCCGGATGCCATGGAGCCTCTCGTCGACTACTACCGCACGCTGTCAGGCGAGCACCCGGACTGGGAGGACTATCGCGCCGCCATGGTCCGCGACCAGCGCTGCCTGATCAGCATCGAGATCGAGCACGCCGGCCCCGACCGCTCCGGGTGAGCGGCGGGGCGGCACCCGCCCACGACGACAGACCCAGCGGTCCAGCCGGTCAGCCGCGCAGCTTCGACAGCAGCCTGAGCATCTCCAGGTACACCCAGACAAATCCGACGAGCAGCCCGAATCCGGCTCGCCAGGCCTCCGCACGGGGAGCGCCAGCGGCGATCGCACGCTCGATGTAGTCGAAGTCGAGGATGAACTGCAGGCTCGCGACCACGAGCACAGCAAGGCTGAACAGGATGCCGAGCGGGGACGCGTCATTGATGATCGGCAGATGGCTGCCCGACACCGCTCTGACCACCAGGTCGGTCAGGCCAAGCATGACCACGCCGAGCAACGACCCGTAGACGACCCGGGCCATCCGCTCGGTCGCGCGCAGCCGGCGGCTGCGATAGGCCACCAGCATTGCCACGAAGACCACCGCGGTCCCGAGCAGCGCCTGCAGCACGATCCCGTGGAAGGCGTCCTCGTAGAACCGGGAGACCGCGCCCACGAACAGGCCCTCGAGCGCGGCGAAGAGCACGATCAGCGCGGGCCGCAGCCGCCGGCTGAAAGAGATCACCAGGGACAGTGCGAGCGCGGCGAACATCGCGGTGAAGCCGACCGCGGGGGTGGTCGGGGCGATCGCCCAGCCGACCGCCCCGGTGACGGCCATCACCGCGAACAGGCCCAGGGTGTGGACGACGACGTCGTCGACGGTCAGCCCGCTGGGCGCCCGGTACAGCCCGGCGAGCTGCTCCGGTGTCGGGGTGGGCGGGACTCCCCCGCCCGGCGGCGCGTACCCACCGGGGCCGTACCCGGAGGAGGACGGCGCCGACCAGCCGGCGAAGCCACGCCGGCTGAACACCGGATTCGACGAGCGCATCTCGGCCATCAGGACACGACTCCTTCCGCCGCCCGCGTCCAACCGGGCGTATAGATCGCAACTGCCGCCGGGCTCGGCCGACCGCGCCGCCCACCGCGTGGATCAACATCTGGATCCACAAAGTGGATCAGCGGGGACGCGGGCGATCGGCACGCTCGATCGACGAACCTGTCGGAATACAGAGTAGAACGCCGCGGACGGAGGCTGTACCCATAGTCCCGTGAACGACCACCGGACGGCGCCGGATGGCGCCGGAGCGGCCCGCAAGATCGCTCGAAGCCTTCGCCGACATGATCGCGAAACTCGTGGCGACAACCGCCGGCACCGGACGGCGACCAGCATGAGGAAGGGTCACGTGTCAATGACGATGAGACATTCGGGCGAATAGCCCGCTGGCATGACCGAGCGCCGGCCGGAATGATCCGGCCGGCGGCCACGGAACAGATCTGAATGTGCCGGTGGTCGGAGTCGAACCGACACTCGAGCTGTTTTTAGGACAGCCTCCTCTGCCTGTTGGGATACACCGGCTCGGCTACATCGGAGATGTTTCTACCACGCTACGTAGGATTTGTGAAAGAGACAACATGAAGAAAGTATGGGAAGTAACCAGAACCTCCTGATCCGTAACCTGTCGTGACGCTCGCACCCAACTCGCCTACCGAAGGTGCGCGATCAATCACAGTATGACCGACTGGCAATACGGCCAGCGTGGCAGCGGAGCTACGCGGAGGGGAGCGGGGCCGTCCCGGCCCACGGCGAGGCACCCCGGGCCGGACGCTGGGCCAGGGAGCACGGCGGGCAAGGGAACCCGACGGGCAAGGGAACGACGCTGGGCAAGGGAACCCGGCTCGCGCCCGGCCACGGGCGGGCCGGCTCCCGCCGGGTGCCGGGCCGGCGAACTGGTGGCCGGCTGACCGTGGGCGCGCTCAGCCGGCGTCCCACCAGGCGGGCCCGCCCACGGCCGGCCGGGTGAGGTGGCACCAGCCGGCGGCTGCGGCGGGCGCGCTTTCCCGTCTCCCTGCCGGTCAGCTCTCGCCGAGGCCAGCCGGACAGCGACGCTCCTGGCCGCCGGCCGGGCAGCGCGCCGCCCATGCCTCCCGCGCCCGCGTCTCCCCGGTGGGCGGTGGCCGCCGCGGCCACCGGCCCCGCGGGACACCTCCGCCGGCCCACGACCTCCACGGCACCGGGCTCTGCGCACGCAGGACCAGGCCCGGCGGGACACCTCCGCCAGCCCACGACCGCACCGAGCGGATCTCCCGTGGCCGCCGGCGCCGCGCAGGACAGCCGCTCACGAAAATGCCCGCCATAGTCACCTACGGCGGGCATTCGATGTTAAAGCGTCATAAATAAGGCGACCGCGGACCGGATGATTCACCCTGCCCCCGAACGGGAACAGCCGCGGCCCGAATGCGCGATCAGCCGATGATGTCCGGACGGGCGGATCGCGCGGCGGCTGGCGGTCACCGGAAGCGGGCGACAATATCCATATCCGCCATGTCCGTCATATCCGCTGGAGTGCGCGACGGGCGTGGACACCGTGGACGTCGACACCGTGGACGTCGACACCATGAGCCGCGGCAACCGAGCGCCGTGGCCGGCACCCGCCCCGTCACGGCCGACGGTCCGGCCGCCCCGAACGGGAGCCATCGCCGCCGGGGCGGGGAGCCATACCGTCGCGGCGGCTGCGACCGTC